>NZ_JARVXG010000049.1:25000-55000 GCF_029848115.1 Methanobacterium formicicum
CTTGTCTCTGGAAAACTTTCATATAATCCCCTACATACTCTTTTTTTAAGTAATCTTTTTAAAAATTTTATATTTTAATTAAAAGGCAGGTATCATTAAATATTTTCCGTTTTCAATTTCCATAATACAATTTAAAAAAAAATAATATAACTAAGCTTAGTTTATTTATTTTAATTAAAAATTAAGGTATTCATTAATGATGATTAGGAAATGATTTGAATAGGAACTTGTCTATGGACAACCGGTTAAATAGAATATTCATCCGTTTAAACGGAAAAACCCTTGACACTTAAAAACACTTAGATAAGTAATGAATAATAGAATTTCAACTTGATAAAAAACCAAGGAGATCTGAGTATGAGTCAACATCCTTTAACCAAGGAAATATGTGAAATCGCCCATTACCTTTACAGTAAAGGACTGGCCCCTGGAAAATCAGGGAATATTAGTGTTCGTTTCCAGGATACCGTGGCCATAACCCCCAGTGGTGTTTCATTGGGGCTACTTAAGGAAAATGAGATTGTTTTAACTGATATGGATGGACAATTAGTGGCTGGTGGTGACAATCCATCATCAGAACTACAACTACACTTAGAAGTTTACAAAAACAAAGAAGAAACTGCAGGGATAGTTCACACCCATTCATCATACGCCACGGGCTTTGCCATGTCTGGAGAAAAAATTGAACGATTAGAAGGATTTGGCGAAAGATCCAAACCATTTTTAAAAATGGTAGATTATAAACCCCCTGGAACAATGGAATTAGCTAAACTAGTGGGTGAAGGTCTTAAATATGAGGATGTAGTTATTTTAGAAAACCACGGGGTGGTGGCTACGGGGGAAGACCTTAATGAAGCTGCCCTGCTAGCCGAGTTCGTGGAAGAAACTGCCAAAACCCAATTTGTAGCCAGAGTTTTGAGTAAAATAGAATTTTTAGGTTAAATTGGAGAAACCAGGATTTTATAAAAAGTATAAAAAAAGTCCTTAAATCCTGGATATTAAATTTAATTTAGAGTAAAAAGAAATTAATTTTATTTTTATTAATTTTTATTCGCGTACGGATTCTAATTCGCTTAAAACATTCCATATAAGGGTTCTGGCATGAATCGGGATGTTGGGGTCATTACTTATTTCATCTAAAATGGATATAACTGTGCTGGCTCTAACGGTTGGTTCGTCATCATCCTGTGATAGTAGGTTCTTGGATTCTTCAGCTGCCCGTCTAATATTTCGGGGCACACTTGTATCTCCCATAATGTGTTTTAAAATCTGATTACAACGTTCAAATGCTTCTGTACTCATAATAGCGCCTCCATGGGTCAATTGTGTTTAATGATTTAGTGTGCTTAAAATGGTAATTCATAAAAAGCCTTATCCAAGTTTCTTTATATCTTGAGCTTTAAAAATCTTTTGGTGGGAAGAATTAGAATCATGCTTAAAAAGTGTGTAAATCCAATTAGATGCATATTTTTTCCTTAAAACGTATTTAAAAAATTAATTAAAGGTTTTAATCATTACCACTGGACACTGCAATGGCAACTGTAACTCCGTTGTAGGCTGTTTTTCTCAGGAGGAGATGTGAACCAGGCCCCGCGGTGATTAGGGATGCCGGCTCACATACTCCCTGTACACCAAATTCACGTTGTACCAGTGGCGAAGGAGTACAGTCAGGATGTTCAAAATGGGCAATTTCTCGTAAGGGAACTATATTAAGAGGTAAATCAGATTTTGCTGCGGTTTCCAAAATACCAGTTTCATCCTTCTTTACTTCGGCAGTGGCCAGGGCATCCAACCTTTCCAGAGGCACGTGAAGATTTTGAAGAGCGGATCTTATGGCAAAAAAGACTCGATCTCCAGTTACACCTTTTTTACTACCTAAACCAGCCACCAGCAAGCGGGGATGTAGATCTAAAGTTTTATCTGATTCTATTCCAACTCCTCGATTTTCTTCTGATTTTCGTTTTGATTCTTTAGATACATTTAATTCACGGGGTAAAACTGCCTTTATGAATGATTCATCCCATATATGGATTTTATAAGACATGCCCACCAAGGGATGGTTTTCTAAGAATCTGAAGCTGGGGGGAATATACAGATCAACCTTATAATCCTCAGCAATCAGCTGGTTCACCTCTTTAATAAGTTTTGGTTCTTTAATGTCAAGCCAATATTGTCTAGCCAATGAATCAATACCTATTCTGCCTTTTAAATCTGTTGAAGTGGTTATAACTGGAACAGCACCAATTATTCCGGCAACCTTAATTGATAACTGATTGCCTCCCCCCAAATGCCCGGATAATAAGCTGATAACATGTTTCCTATTTTCAGATATTACCAGGACAGCTGGATCTGATAGTTTGGATTTTATATGGGGACACAGAGTCCTAACCACAATCCCGGTTGCCATTATAGCAATCCAGCAGTCATAATCATTGAATAAATCACGGAAGGTTTCATTCACATTTTTATGGAACACATCCACCTTCAAAACAGTAGGATCATTTTTCAAGTCAAATTCCAGGTCACTGGCGATTTTTTTCCCTTCTTCAGTCACGCTTATAATTGCAAATCTCATATAATCACGTCAAACAGTTTAATAGGATAAAGATATGAATGAAGTTGTTAGATGTGCTGATTTTTTTATAGCCTAGGCCAGGAATAGTTTTCAGCTGTTTTCTCCTATAATGATGTTAAGTTTAAATTATGTTATATGTACTGGTATTGTCTAGTAGTGCAAGTATTTGATATTCCTTTATAGAAATTAAATAAAAAATTTAACAAAAAACAATAAAAATGAGAGTTAACATCACCATACACATTAAAAAGGTAAATGTAACCATTTTTGCTAATTTTATAGCTTCTTTTATCATTTCTGGTTTTAAATCGTTTTTAGGATGTCCTAAAGTATACACTCCTGGTTTTATCAGTTGAACTCCTAATGCTCCGGCTGCTGCCGCCATGGAGTATCCAGAATTAGGACTGGGAGTATTTTGGGCATCAGCCATCATGACTCTCCAGGCGCATTTGTAATCCTGTCCAAGGAGGCTGGCGGATAAAACCACAAAAAAACCAGTGACCCGGGCCGGTACATAGTTCAATAGATCATCTAAGCGGGCAGAAAACCATCCAATATTAAGGTTCTGGGGGTCCTTATAACCAACCATGGCATCCAAGGTATTTACCACCCGGTAAGAAACACCAGCCAGCACACCTAGTAAAACTGGAATTTGATATCCAGTAAACAGGGCTTCACCCGGCCACAAGGTTGTTGTGGGAATGTTTAACCAGTTCCACCCCAGGATTCCCAGAAAACCAAATAGAAATATGTAGAATAGAGGGCTTACAATTGAATCGGTGATATTTTCAGTGAGAGTTTCGATTGCTGCAGATATAACTTCTCTTTCAGATAGCTGTGATGTATCACGACTTACCAATAAAGAAATGGATTTCCTAGCCTTTTCTAAATCCTTACTTAAACTTTGATACACTGAATTAACTGAACTAATAAGCGATTTTATGGCAAAAGTTGATGATAGGAGGATTGAAGCCACTAAGATGTATAATACATGATTAACAGAAGATAACGTCAAAATTATCAGGAAGAGTAAGTTAAAACCAATAATCAATATTATGGCCATTATAAATCCATTTAATCTACTTTTATTCCGGTGAGTGTTAGTCAAGAAGGTTTTGATTTTATAAATTCCTTTACCCATCCAGACCACGGGGTGGAGAGAAGGGGGCAATTCCCCTACAGTTAAATCAATTAAAATACTGATGAAAATCACGATTAACAATTCAGTTCCCATTGCTTTTTCCTCATTCAAATATATTGAAAATTTAAAACAGTCTAAAAATATATTGGGCTTTTAATTATTATCCTTTTTCCACAGGGGGCTAAATAATCAAAAAGGAAATCAGATTCCCCCTAAAATAACCAATCAAAAAAGATGAAAAAATATTTATTTTAACCCAATTTAATTTTATAAGCGTGATTATACCTTTATTTTAGATATAATCCTAATTAACAGCATAAATTAATTTACGCTGGATCTAATAGGAGTATAGTGAATTAAAATTCATGCAAAAAATGGGAAATGTATTCTTTATTCCATTTAAAACTGGTATCATGGTGAGTAAGACCCTGATTTCAAGTGTAAAAATTATTCAGGATGGGTCTTGAAATCAAAAACTGAATAGTTAGTGGTAAATAACATTGGGGGAATGAAAAAATTATGGAAAAACAAAAAATAAAGGAGTAAGACATTGGTTTCAAGTGTAAATTCCAAGGGAAAATAAGTGGCTCACCAGGGAGAGATTAACTTCAAGTGTAATAACCAATGAAAATGAGTTGAAAATAAATAAAACATACATTTCAAGTGTATTTTTTATACTTTTTTTAATTTTAATTAGAATGAAATAGTTGAATGTGAATATTTAAGATTGTGAGAGATCAATTTCAAGTGTAAAAAATAGAAATTTTTAGTGAAAAATAATAATTTATTAGTAAAATATAGTAAAAAAGTGATTTTTTAACTACATTTTTTCTTCAGAAATGGATTGATCAAACAAAATTTTTTACAATTTTTATATCATTAAATAAACTATTTTAATAGTTATTAATTTAATTAAACAAATAAAATAGGGTTTTTTTTACAAAAAAATTTAAAAAAGACTTAAAAACTAAAAAAATAGTTTGTAAAATTTTTTTTATAACCTTATTGTATGTCATGAAATACTTTATATTTTATATTTAAAATTAATAATAACTATTAAATTTACTTATTTTACTGTTAAAATTGATTATATTTTTTTTTTAATAATATTAAATTATAAATTATCTTTGTTTAATTTTTAATCTAATAAGATATTTTTTTTAAATTTTTTATTACTAAGATCCTTTATACCTGTGTTTTTTACACTTGAAATCAATCTCTCTTTCTATCATTTTCACTTCTTATTATTTTTTTTTACACTTGAAATGTACCTCCCACCTAACTTTTTGAAAATGTATCATTTTTTACACTTGCAACTGACCTCTTTCATCGAATTTTTGCGAAGTGGTCATTCTTTTTTTACACTTGCAACCTACCTCTCACCATAACCATTAATATAGGATTAGTTACTTACACTTGAAACGCACCTTCACTTCTTTAGATCTGTAATTTTACACTTGAAACCCACCTCACTCAAGGTGTGTTTAATTGCTTTATGAAGTGTAGGCTGTAAATTCATCACTCACATGTTGATAGCTTCCAAAAAATTTGGCAGATATCTATTTATACGTGTATAATTTAAGTTGGGCGGAATGGACTTTGTTAGTTTGGGGTATTCTAATATTAAAGTCCTAACCTGTGTTTATACAAGTAATCGGTGATTTATTTCATTCAAAATTTGAATTACTGTTTGAATCAATAATAATCTCTGGTGAAAGGTCGGTTTGATCGTTGTCAGGGTTTTGGTCACCGATGCAAACAGTTCTCAATCCTTCTTGATTAAAATTGAGGACGAAAATGTATTTTTATAATAAGAAGTGGTATTTATGAATATCTTTGAGGAATTGGGCGGAAAAAATTCGGTATTCAAATGTAAAAAATTTTTAGACCATAGATTTTTACCGGATAATCTTCCTCACCGTGAGGATCAGATTAAATCTGTGGCAAAATATTGGGTTGAAGCATTAAATAATGTTACACCCCCTGATGTCACTGTTTATGGTAAAACAGGAACTGGTAAAACTGCAGTGGCCAAGTTCGCCAAGAAGCAGCTGGACCAGATATCCAAGGAGAAAAACGTTAATATACGAGTAGAATACATTCGTTGCACAGATTTTACCACAGAGTATCAAGTCATTGCTCGTTTATGTCAGCAGATGGGTCAAGATGTTCCTTACCGTGGTTGGACCAAAGCAGAAGTGATTAATGCTTTTCGAAACCTTTTCAAGAAAAATGTTTTCGGAAATGATTTGATTTTAATTATCATTCTTGATGAAATTGATATCCTATTAAAGAATGATGGTGATGGTTTACTTTATACACTTACCCGAACTGACAATGTTTCTATTGCTTCTATTAGTAACTTTGTAGATTTTAAACAGTTCATCAAACCACGAGTACGAAGCAGTCTCCGTGATCGTGAAATAGTATTTCCACCTTACAATGCTCAGCAACTGGTGGACATCCTGCAAGAACGTTCTAAACTTTCTTTTAATGATGATGTCCTGCATGATGAAGTTATACCTCTATGTGCCGCACTCGCCGCTAAAGAAGAAGGAGACGCCCGGTATGCTCTGGATTTACTGCGAACCTCCGGTGAACTGGCTGATGAAAAGGGAACGGAAGTGGTTTATGAAGAGTATGTCCGGGAGGCTAAGGACCAGATTGAACACAACAAGGTCACGGATATTGTAATGACTCTCCCCAGTCAGCAGCAAAAAGTACTGGAATCGCTCATCTACCTGACCAAACGCAAGGAAGAAATCACCTCCGGTAGGCTTTATGATGTATATAAAGACATAACCAAAGGAGATTCTGTGTCATACCGTAGAATTTTTGACTTTATAAACGAACTGGAAATGTTAGGACTTATTTCCACAAAAACAGTCTCCAGAGGTAGAGGTAAAGGAAGAACAAATCTCATCACTCTGCAATGTGATATGGTACTGTTGGAAGATGCTATGTGGAGTGGTTAAAACCATTCTTTCTCCACATCTCAATTTTTAAAAACCTGGATTTTTTTGTCAATCCTAATTTATTGTAAGATTTTTTTTGAAAATATTAAAAAAAAATTATCGCCTGTTTTTGAACACTTTAGTGCTTAAAATCACTAGATTTTGAATTAATTTTTACTTGTTATCTTATAATTGATTTTAGAAGAGCCATCCGTACTGGAACTCCGTAAAATGCCTGTTGGAAGTATTTTCCATAGGGGGTGTTGTCCACGTCATGGGAAATCTCATCTACCCGTGGAAGGGGGTGCATTACTATGGCTTCACTACCCTTAAGAAGCTGAGAATCAATGGTGTAGGCTCCTTTGATCTTCAAATATTCCTGTGGATCAGGGAATCTTTCTTTCTGTATTCTGGTCACGTATAAAACATCGGCGTAATTTAGAACATCCCTAATATCCTCTGTTTCTTGGACATTGACCCCTGCTGCCGAGAGATCGTGCAGAACTTCCTTGGGCATTTTAAGCTCGGGAGGTGACACGAAACTCATCCTAGCCCCAAACATGGCCAGAGCATAAGAAAGAGAGTGTACAGTTCGCCCATATTTAAGATCACCGATTAAAGCCACGTGTAACTCTTCAATATCACCCAGTAAACGCTTCATGGTGTATAAATCAAGTAAAGTCTGGGTGGGATGTTGTCCTGCTCCGTCACCAGCGTTGATCACCGGAACATCAACCATTTCCGAAACATAACGTGCAGTACCTTCCATGTTATGGCGTATAACTATAGCGTCAGTGTATTCACTAACTATTCTCACGGTGTCGGTTAAATTCTCGCCTTTAACTGCAGAACTGGTTCCAGCCTCGGCAAAACCGACCGTACTTCCCCCCAACCGTTTCATGGCTGTTTCGAATGATAGGCGGGTTCGGGTGGATGCTTCATAGAATAACATTCCCAGGATAGATCCGGACAGGATACTTGATTTTTCCTGTGAACGGGCAATGGGTTCCATTTCTTCGGCTAATTTAAGAATGTATTCAATATCGCCTTTACTAAAATCCTTGATTGAGATTATGTTTTTTAAATTGAAACCCATGGGTCTTCACCATCTATTAGTTGTCCACCTGATATTCTTCCTTCAATCCTTACCTTAACCCCGTAGTTGTATTTTTTATTTTCTATTATAACTTATTCATTATAATTTGTTCTTTAATGTTTAAAGTCTTAAGATCCGGGAATTCTTACTTTTAATGGTTTGTCACACCTAAACTTTCCTTCCAAAGGTTAAATAAGCTGTGTGTCCTGTCATTCTGGTTTTGGGCCGCACACCTTTATCTTTTACTTCAATTTCACGCACTAAACACTCCACACTTTTAATATCGGAGAATTTTCGTTTTTTAAGAATTCTGGTGAGAAGTTTCACTTGGTCAATGTAGGGGGTGTACGCTGCCAGATAACCCCCTGATTTGAGGGCATCACGGGCCTGTTCCACCACTTCCCAGGGTTTGGGAAGATCTAAGAACACCAGATCCACATTTTCTTCATCTATACCCTCCACTACATCCTGGCATTTCAGGGTCACATTTTCCAATCCAAAGCCTTTGACATTTTTTTCCGCAATTTGGGAGAAGTCCTCACGTAATTCATAAGAGAATACATGGCCATTTTCCCCCACTAAATTTCCCAGAAAGATGGTGGCAGCACCAGCTCCAGTTCCTGCTTCTACTATTTGCTGGCCACTACCCAGTCCGGTATAGGCGGTAATGATTCCTAAATCTTTAGGTAAAATAATGGAACATCTACGGTCCATAAGTTGGATGTAATCGTTAATATTGGCCTCTAATACATGGAATTCCCGGCCCATATGGGTTTTTAACACATCTCCGGGACTACTACTGGCAATTTCTTCCTGTTTAATATAACCCTGCTCGGTGTGTAGATCCTCGGTACCAATCAAGAATTTTTTACCTTTATCATTCATTAAAATTTTCATCAATAATCAATCTCCCTATATAGAATCTCGCCAATGATTTGGCAAAATGATTTTCATTACCTTAACTATTCTTTCACGTCTATTTTACAACATAAATTCGAATACTACAGATTAATCAATTATTTATTATACTATTTGGCCTAATAACCATCTTAAACAAGTAAATAGGATATTTAATCCTCTTTTTCCAGTTTATACTCCATTTTTGGCTTGTTTTTTCCAGTTATGATGGATGTTTCCCTGGTATCCTCAGAATCTGATGGAAAACGGAAGGTATCTGAATACTTAGATTCAATTATTTTCCGAATATTGCGGGCAGTTTTATCACCAACACCACTTACTCTCTTTAAATCATCAATTGATGCGTTAAAAACACCTTTAACACTATCAAAGGCCTCCAATAATTTTCGGGCAGTGACTGGTCCCACATTGGGCAGTGACTCTACAATAAAAAGTTGCTGTTCCTGCAATGTAAGTGGTTTCTTTTCAGTTCGCACCTGAATGTCTTTGGAGCCCTTGTAAACTTCTCTACTTGCAATTCTAAGGATCATGGCTGCAGTGTCCTCGGGATCACGAGTGGGGATAATAGGTATGTTAAAATCAACAGTCAAACTGGCCAATGCTCCTCGAATAGCGTTGGGGTGCAATCCACTGCTGTAAAGGTCCCCTCCCTCCAGGATTATCAGTGGTTTGGGGAAGTTTTCCACCAGTTCCTGGGCCTGTTTATAGATCCTTTTGTCAATTAATGAGCTTACAAAGTCTTTACTACTTTTTCTTTCCACGGCCACATGGGGACTCACCTGATAGTCTCCTACAGGTAGACTTACAGTTTTTACTGTTGCTTCCATGTTACTCAATGCTCGAGTAACCCCTGACTTGGCTTCCCTATGATCAACGTAAACCACCAGGTTCTTTTCATCTTCTCCCCATGAGTTCCTGGATTTTAAATCCTCACCCTTCCGGTCTAACATCCTAACGTCTGCATCATCGGCGATTAATGGTTTTTCTGGCTGTTTGTATCCATTGGCCAGCTGTTTTTTCATTCTCCTTTCACGGTGCATACTTGAATAATAGAAAGATTCGTCCCGGGTGTTTTTGGTTATTAACACGATCATGCGTCCTTTGGTGGTCCTACCGGTTCGCCCACGTCTCTGGATCATTCTTATCTCCGAGGGAACTGGTTCGTAGAGAACCACCAAGTCCACGCTGGGGATGTCAATTCCCTCTTCAGCCACACTGGTGGAAATCAGAACCTGATAGTTCCTCATCCGGAACGCTTTAATGATTTCCTTCTGTTCCTTCTGACTTAGGCCCTTCTCTTTCTCCCGGCTGGCCTGTCCAAAGAATTTAACGGCATTAACACCTTCTTCCTTACATTTATCGTAGATCTGATTCACGGTGTCCCGGTACTGGCTGAAAACAATAACTTGCTCCTGGTCTTCAGAAGCATCCTTAAGGATTTCCATTAGTTTTCCCAGTTTAGGATGTTCAACACCTTTCTGTTGAGCCTGTCTGGTTAAATTAACGGCAGCTTTGAAATTTTCATCCTTGAATAATCCCTGGGCAGCTTTGGTTTTTTTCTTAGTCATTCTCTGGAAGTATGCATACAAATTACCTATGCCTTGTGTTTCTAAAAGTTCCAGCGAGTGAAGAACACTTAAAACCGCACTAAGCATAGATATTGCCAGCAAACAATCTCGGGGCGGACTGTTACTCTGAGACAACCTGTTCTGCACCTTTCCTCTAGCCCTCAAAACATCTTTCTTGGTGACCTGTTGGATGGAGCTCAGTACTCCCATTTTCTTTAAGCCCTTAAGACGGTTCTTGAGAGCCACATCCAGATGTTTTTTAATGTCCAATTGTTCCTTCTTCAGGTCCACCCTTACCCATTCCACATCAATGGGGTTAAAATAGGGTTTCACATCGGAATCATCCTCACTTTTAACCACCACTTCGTTGATGAACAGGTTGTGGCACACCTGATTTATTTTTTCTTCTTCACCACCTGGTGAGGCAGTTAAACCAAGTATTAACGGATCTTTCGCCTGTTTGTTGTAGCGCTGGGCCAGGAACACGTAAGAATAGGATCCGGTTCCACGGTGACATTCATCAAAAATAAGGAGTGAAACATTCTCTAAAGAGTATCTCCCGGCAATTATATCTGACTCGATAGTTTGGGGGGTGGCTACAATTATTTGGGAGTCATACCATCTTTTCTCCCGTTCTTCTACCTTCACGGCCCCGGTTAAACTACTGACTGTGGATTTTAAAAACTCGCGAAAGCTTTCTTCGTGCTGTATTACCAGGGGTTTGGTGGGTGCTAAAAGTAAGATTTTACTGTCTGGATATTTTTCCAGCCTATCTGCTGCAACCAGGGCGGCAACCACAGTTTTTCCCAGGGCAGTGGGGGCCACTATCATGGTGTTTCCCTTTTTAATAACATCCGCAGCCAGTAATTGCTGGTAAAGGCGCGCTTCGATTTTTCCCTGTTCAATTAAAGGGTGTTGTATCCACCGGACCGGTTTTCTTGAAGGGTGGGTCTCATTTTGATGTTTCATTTTGTTATCCTGAAATAATGAAATTTTACTGCTTGATTACTATTGGAAATGAAAATTTCACATGGTTATTTATTTGGTATTGGTTTAATACAACTTTTTTCCCTATGAAATTTATTGTTTAAAAAATAGGGGCTACATTATAGTGTGGCAATGTATGGTTAAAAATAGGCCACTGTATGGTTTAGAATAAGTACGAATTATGGAATATTAAGAGATTGAGGTTTAACTCTCAAAATCCTCGTTTTTCTGGTAAATGACAATGTCTCCATTTTCTTTAATAACATGGTAATCCTTCAGTACAGGTTTTTTTTCACTGAGGGCGTCGATATAGTATTCGGCACCGGCAGCAGTTAACATGGAGGAGAATTCATTGGTATTTTTAAAATCTTTTAACACACCCCCAATCACCATTTTTTTCATACTCCAGGACACTGCCGGGCTGTAATCAGAGAAAATTACTTTTTCCTGGCATTGTGGATCGTAATCCTCCAGCCACTGGGTGGAAGGTTCAATGTACTTAATCAAGCAAGTATTGGGAGTATGTCCCATGAAAGTCACGGTCGATGATGTTAAAAATATCAAACCCACCACTGCGTATAATCCCCACGTCTTCCAAGTCTTGTTGTTAATCCTTAGCTTATATCTTTCAATTAAAACACTTAAACCCAGAATTATAAAGTAAGCCAGTGCCGGAAGCACGGTAATGAAATAGCGGTCAACTTTCATGGGAATGGTACTATGCATGATGAAGAAGGTTAAAAACCAGCATAGGAATAGTAAATCAATTTTTAAATGACTGTTTTTGCCATGGTGAAATATCTTGTAGGATAAGAGGCAGGTTAAAAACAGCAGAATATCCGTGATTATGTAAGATAAATAAAAAAAGCTCACCAGGCTTAAAATTATTAAAAAAACCAAGGCAACTATCTGCACCAGGCTTTTTTTATCCCTTTGGCTGACCTGCTCTATTTTATTTTTTAAAATGCTGTAGACGTATATGCTCAGGCCACAGAGGACCAGAACTACTGTTAAGTAAGATAAAATTGATGGAACTGCCTGGCTGGGGCTGAATAACTGATAATAACTGCCTTTAACCGGACCTACTCCCATGTAATTTAACAGATTATGCAGATAGTACAGGTTATCCGGGTTGTAGGCCACATCTCCCATACCAATGGACCTCCAGTTAGAGATAGAAGCG
This sequence comes from Methanobacterium formicicum, assembly GCF_029848115.1. Lineage (NCBI taxonomy): Archaea > Methanobacteriati > Methanobacteriota > Methanobacteria > Methanobacteriales > Methanobacteriaceae > Methanobacterium > Methanobacterium formicicum. The sequence continues at coordinate 37,423 of NZ_JARVXG010000049.1, forward strand.
TTCATCAGTAATAGGAGATATGATATGTACTTGAATTTCTGGTAAAGGTAGATCACCACGGGGGTTATTAGTGCCCCCGCTACCAATAAATGGGTTAAATGTGTCTTTAACCCTTTTTCCAGAGCACTACCCATGGCCAAGTATAATATCATGGGAAATATTAAAAGGGCAGCAGTGTACCTGGTCAGAACTGCCAGAACAAACAGGGGCAGGGCCAGATATAAATATTTTGAATGTTCTTCCACACCTCTGACCATTAAATAAATAGCCCAAATTGAAAATGAGATGGCCGGAACATCAATAGAACCACTGGCGGCCCAGGAAATTATCAAGGGGAATGAAATATAAATTAAACAACCACATAAACTTTGGATTTCATTAAATCTTTGTTTTAGCAGGAGATAGAAACCGATGACCCCAAATATAAAGATGATAGCATCTATAATTATGATGATGTTACTGGACACAAAACCTGCCCGAAACACCAGGGAAGTTAAAAAAGGAATTAGGAAAGGCCCGTGTAATAAATCAGGATTTACCGGTCCCATTCCAGCGTAAAATAGGGCAACATTAAGGTAACTAAATACATCGAAGTAATTGACCCCAATTGATATTTGAACCGCAGAAATATAGATGGCAATGGTCACGGTTACAATGGTTAAAATTATCAGAGGATTTTTAAGCCTTTCCCTGATATTTTCAACTAGACCAGCTTTATTCTTCAATATAAATCACCTAAAAATAGAAATATTTACTTCTGTCTGGCTTTTTAATGGCTATTAAATTCTCCCATTCATCAAATACCACGTCCAGTCCGCACATACTGGGCACGTAGTTAGCAGCTTTAGCAGAATTAACCCCAATAACTTTAAAACCCATATCTTCTATGGGGGCCACAACCATGCAGGTATCACAGACTACATGTCCCCCAGCATTTTCTATGGTCTGGGTGTAACCCATTCTATCGGCGGCAGCTTTAATGGAAATGGACGTGCATATCCATAACTGATTAGCCAATTGTTTACCTTCTAACTCGTTGGCAACTTCTTTTATTTCCTCTAAAGAGGAATGAGGACACCCTAAACAAACCAGGTCTGGTTTTTGTGATGTGGAAAGTTTTTCACGGGTATTATTCAAATCTTCCCGGGTTACAGTTAATTTATCCAATGCATTGACATGTTTTAAAGCTTCCACATATTCCGGGGTGATATTTTCCATGTGATAAAGGGCCACTGCTCCGGAAGATGCCAGTGCCGCACCAAGGGCTTTTAATTGGTTTACTTGGGGCTTTATCTGAGTTTTATCCAGTAATCTAAAATAGGGGACTCCGTTTCCCACATTTTTTCCCACCAGATAACCAAGTGCACCATAATCTGCACCCTTTAATGGAGTTTCAACATCCACCAGCAGGTTGGGAACTCTCCCCTGGTCCAGGTGGTAGCCGTAGTTGGGTGTTCTACCACATATTGCTGCGGACAATGCCCCGGGACCACCTTCCCTATTAGTTCTTGCTCCCAGAACTGAATTGGCATAGCAAACTGCGGATGACTCGGACCAGGCAACATGACTGCCTAACAGTGGCACATTACCCACCAAGTAGGGGGTACAGGTACAGGTAGTGCTGATCCCCATTTTACGGTAGGCTTCCACGATGAGTAACTGTTTTTCAGTGAATTCCGTGGGAAAACCAAGTTCTGGCCCCCTGTCCAGGTCTACACCTGCGGGGTTGAGGGTACTGGGGACCACTACCTGGGCTCCTTCCTTGGCCAGTTCTTCCAGGTACTCCAGACCAGCATCACCAATGGTCTTATAGGAGACTCCGGCTATCTGGGCGGAAACAATTTCTACCATTCCATCTGCTCCATATATATCTCCCAGAGCGACCAGTATCTCCATGGATTTCTCCACAGCCGGGCCGTATTCTCCAGAATACATTTTTTCCTCTTCTCGGGTAAGATACATGTAATGCCTCAGTATTTTATGAATTCACTAACAGAATTATCCGATTTAAATAATATTCAGGGTCTCAGAACATTATTCCCTTATTTTATTTCTATATTTCTGGCAGGAATAATCTTTAAAGGCGCCCTTAATGGGAGTTGATGGTTAACTGACCTGTGAGCCTACAATGTCATTAACCAAGTTTTTGAAGTTTTCCAACTCTTTATAGGGTACCATTGCTCCAGCAGCAATGTTATGCCCACCACCTGCGCCGTTAAAACTTTTGGCTGCCTGCTCGAGGGCAAAACCCAGGTTGACTCCTTTCTGGGTCATTTCCAGTGTGGTACGTCCCGATACTTTAACGTCTTGGTGCATGCGGGATAAGGTTATCACTGGTTTTTGGGGATTTAATATCTCTAATTCAATCCCTAATGATGCTAATGTTCCCATTATCTTTTTATTACCTTTATCTTCGGTGTAAAGGTACTGCACATAGTCCATTTCCTGGGAACCTTCCCTGGAGATCCACCGGATGCCTTTGATCAAGGATTCCTGGTATTTGCTCAGATATTCCACTCCTTCGGCAATGGCTGAATCCCGTTCACCCAGACAGATGCTCAGTCCCACGGAGTATTTCTTGTTTTTACCACAGGCATCTAATATTTCGGCGTATTTTTCCAGATTTCGCAGTGCAGGTTTTTCCTGAGGCATGCTGTACACGGTGTCGAATATTTTTGGATTGATCCGGGTCAGGTGTTCAGTGAGGAAGTCTTTCTCCTCGTTGGCCAGGTCGGTGAACTTAATACCATAAGATATTCCAATTTTTTCCAGGAAGGCCTGACTTTTTTCCAGGTTTCCTGAAATCCCCGGGATGGCTGGCTGAAATGTGTGGGCCAGGGCCTTGTAAAGGGGTTCGGTTTTGGAGGAAATTTTAAGGTCTTCGTGTTGTTGCACCACTCCTGCCTCGGTGGCTTCAGATAAGATAGTCTCGTTCACACCAGTAAAACCATTGGCATACTGCATATCACCAAAGGCACCAACCAGGGCCAGTCCTGCTAATTCAACTTTGTTAAAAGATTTTACAGTGAGGTAGGTGACTCCCGAGGCACTAACATCCCGGGTCCCGTCCAGTCCGAACAGGTGGGGGTTCACATGCACCACAGTCTCTTCGTCATCTCCGGTGCTGTCCATGGTCTGGTGGTGGTCGGCGATTATAGACTGGCCATTGAGCCGGCCTATTCTCTCCACATAGCCACTCCCCATGTCACAGAAAAAGAAAAGTTTGTATTTCTCCTGGGAAAGCCTATCCAGGACTTTGTCCTGGAGACGGGGTACTAAAGTTACGTGGAACTTTCCCCCTTCCTGGGAGATGGCGTTGCAGATAACACCTGCCGCCGATATACCATCAGAATCATTGTGGGAGATCACTCTCACCACCTGGTCCTGATCCAAGTGCTCCTTCAGGAGCACATTTGCTTCTTCAGCTCTATTTAACAAGTAGTGCTGCTTTTTGTGGGTCATATCTCCATCCTTCAGGTAGAACTCCTTCCCGGGTGTAGTACTTTACCAGTCTTCTGATCCTGGATTCTACCAGCTGCAGACCCCTCTTGGTGTGCAGATCCTTAGGGTTTTCCTTAAGGTGGTCCCGGATGTTGACGGCCTTACGGATGAGGTTCATGAGGTCTTCAGGGTATTCTTCACCCTGGTCGTGTTTTTCCAGTACATGGGTTATTTTCATCCCGGTTACTGCTTTAACATCTGGAATTCCGTACTGGTCCCGTAGTATAACTCCGATGACACTGGTTGATTTTCCTTCTTTTCTCAGTTTTAATATGATTTCTTCTATTTCTTCAGTTGAGTATTCAACCCATTCAGGCTTTGCTGCCATAAAATCACCTCTTATAATATATCTATTCAAATTAGCTTTAAATACTGATTTAAGCTCAAAATGTTCATTCAGTTCTAGGCTAAAAGACATCATTAATGCGAGCTTATCTGGTCAAAGATTTCATTTATTCGCCATTTATAAAATCCTTATACCATTGGGCAAAGTTTTCCAGTGAACGGCGACGGTGGGAGAATTCATTCTTCTCTTTTCGGGTGAGTTCACCAAAGGTCTGGCTGTATCCTTCGGGTACAAACAGTGGATCGTAGGCGAAACCATGATCTCCTTTTTCCTGATGGGCTATCTGTCCTCCGACTACACCTAAAAAAGTCTCGGGCTCGGTCTTGGGTGTTGCAAACCCAATCACCGACCTGAACTCGGCGTAACGGTCTTCGACATTGTTCATCAGTTTTAAAATGCCTTGATTGCCCAGGGTGTCCTGCACGTATGATGAATATGTTCCTGGAAACCAGTTAAGAGCTTTTATAAACAAACCGGCATCTTCAACAATGACTGGTCTTCCTAGCCGCCGGGCAGCATCTACTGCACCAAAGCGAGCCACATCTATTAGCTCTCCCTGAATTTCAGGGTATCCCAGGTCTACGTGCTCCACCTCAATATTGAACTGGTGGAATATTCCTTGAGCTTCTTTTACTTTGTGTTGGTTACCGGTTATAAAGGTTATGTATAAAGGATCTTCTGATTTGCCCATGGATGCCACCAGTGTTATTTTGGATAATTTATTTGATATTTCACATTATATTGGTTTAACCGAATGTATAAACCTTATGCAGGCTTTAAAAATATTTATTTAATCTTTATTCTAATCAACTTATCTCTATTTACAGTATTAATTTCTATTATAATGAATGCCCACCAGCAACAGTAGCATTTATATACTTCTTAGTGTCTTTAAAGATTGTTAGAGTGATACCACTGACTTCAATGGACTTAAACTGAATGACAAGTAAAGTTGTGTAGAACGTTGGGTAGGGTAAAAATTTATTTTTGTTTTAGGTAAGTACCGTAAATTCCTGGAAAAAACATTTCTAAATAGTTTTAATTCCAAAATTAAACCAAGGACTAATTTCGTTTGGTGTGCATGAATTCCAAATTTAGTAATAAAAAATAAAGAATTATTATGCATTAAATGGAATGTCCTAAAATTTCTTAAAGACCATATTATTCCCAAACAGACATATCAACCGTTATTTTCTCTAAAAATTGATTTGAATAAATTAAAAAAAAATTAAGGGTGAAAAAACATGGTAAAAAGCGCTAATAACTTGGATAATGAGAAAAAAGTTTTTAAACCTAATTACATGTTGGTGGAAGAGGCCCACGTAAAGAACTGGGAGGCAGAAATCGAGAAGGGTAAAGATATTGAGAAGTACTGGGCAGAAAAGGCCGAACAATTTGAATGGTTCCAGAAATGGGACCAGGTCCTGGATGAAAGTAATAAACCATTCTACAAGTGGTTCACCAATGGTAAAATCAACCTGGCCTACAATGCCGTGGACCGCTGGATACACACCGATAAACGGAACCAGGTGGCTATACTCTACGCCAACGAGAGGGGTGACGAGAAGAAGCTCACCTACTACGAGCTCTACCGTGAAGTGAATAAAATGGCCAATGCCCTGAAGAACCTGGGCGTGGAAAAGGGAGACACAGTGTCCATGTACATGCCCATGTGCCCGGAACTTCTGATCTCCATGCTGGCCTGTAACAAGATTGGGGCAGTGCACAGCGTGGTATACTCGGGATTGAGTGTCGGTGCCTTTGTGGAGCGAATGAACGATGCCAAGGCCAAAATCCTGGTAACCGCCGATGGAACCTTCCGCCGGGGAAAAGTCATTGACCTTAAAAAAATCGTGGACGAAGCCATGCTGAAGTGCCACACCATTGAAACCACCATTGTGGTCAAGCACGCTGGAAACCCCATCCACATGTCGGAGTTAAGTGGTAAGGAAATATTCTACGACACACTCCTGGAGGGTGAACCGGACGAATGTCCAGTTGAGGAAATGGACTCAGAAGACCCTCTGTTCATACTTTACACTTCGGGAAGCACAGGGAAACCTAAGGCAGTTCTCCACACCACCGCAGGATATATGGTAGGGGTGGCCACCACCTTAAAAACCATTTTTGACATTCATAACGGTGATTTGTGGTGGTGTACTGGGGATATAGGCTGGATCACCGGCCACAGTTACCTTATCTACGGTCCCCTTCTTCTGGGGACCACCACCCTGGTATACGAAGGAGCCCCTGATTACCCGGATCCCGGGATATGGTGGAAGATCGTGGAAAAATACGGTGTAACCAAGTTATACACCTCCCCAACCGCTATAAGACATTTAATGCGTTACGGGAACAAGTACCCCACCGTCTACAACCTTTCTTCCTTGAAGATACTAGGCAGTGTAGGTGAACCCATGAACCCCGCCGCCTGGATGTGGCTGTACAGGAACATTGGCCAGGAAAAAACGCCAATTATGGATACCTGGTGGCAGACAGAGACCGGAATGCACATGATTTCCCCGCTGCCCGTTTCTCACCTGAAACCCGGTACACCCACCCTTCCCTTCCCGGGTGTGGACATCGATGTAGTGGATGAAAATGGAAACCCGGTCCCCGTGGGGGAAGACGGCTACGTGGTGGTTAAGAAACCATGGCCGGCCATGTTCCGTACCCTCTATAAGGATGAAAAAAGATTTGTCAATGTCTACTGGAAGGACATACCTGGCGGGGTCTACCGCGCCGGGGACATGGCCCGCAAGGACGAAGATGGTTACATCTGGATACAGGGCCGTTCTGATGACGTGCTGAAGATTGCAGGGCACCGGGTGGGAACTTCGGAGGTGGAAGCTGCCTTCTCCTCCCATCCAGCGGTAGCGGAAGCAGCAGTCATTGGTAAATCAGACCCGGTTAAGGGGCAGGTTATTAAGGCCTTTGTCATCCTCAAGGAGGGGTATAAATTAACCACCAAACTTATCAGTGAATTGCAGAGGCATGTGCGTTACGAACTGGGACCAGTGGCCGTGCTGGGTGACATTGTCCAGGTTGATAATCTACCCAAAACCAGGAGTGGTAAGATCATGCGCCGTGTACTCCGTGCCCGGGAAGAAGGAAAGGATCTGGGAGATTTATCCACCTTAGAAGATGGTTAACTCTTTAAGTGGATTCATTAATTTACCTAGATATCGTTAAGATAAAACCCGACCTGAGTGAAAATTGAAGATTTGATTGATTAAATAAGAGTTTCAGACCTTCATTTTCACTTAATTTGGGCTTTAAGGATGGACAGATTTTCATTGGGAATGTTAAAAAGGAGAATTTTTATAAAAAGTAAAAAATTAAGGAAATACCACTTTCATACTCATTAATTAACTTTTATTCTTATATTGTCGTTATCAAGTACCTTTTTATAGGCTTCGGCTTCGATCACGGTTTTCAACTTGGCCAGTGGGATGGATATCCCCCGGGATTCAAGTTTCAATGCTATTTTTTTAATGTCTTCGTATTCTGCTTTTAATGATATGACCTGGTCGTTATCATTTTTGAGATATTTAACTTGCACTTCTATTTCTAATTGGGTATTTTCGGTTTCAACTACTACTTTTCGGGAAATTATTTCAAAAGGGAGTTTTATATGATCTGTATGGAATATTTTCATCCCTAATGTACCTAATTCCAATGCAAGGAATTTTGAAATATCTTCTAAAGATTTTTTACTAACTTCTACTAAAAAAATATATTCTACACGTCCTTTTTTAGTAATACCATTCAGGACGTGTATATTTTTAGCTCCTCTCTCCATGGTGCGTTCAATAATGTAGGGCAAACCTTCGGTGGGTAGATCGTCCACGGTGATCATCAGCAGCATTTTTTCACCGGGATTAAAGTTCAGACATTATTTTAATTGTCCGTTTGCTGACTTCTTCCGCCCTTGGAATTCCTCCTGGTATTGCTGATGATATGTAGGCTCCGGCCACGGCCTTTCTTGCTATTTCACGGGGGGATGCTTCGGTGTTCATTGCTGCAGCAACTGCTGCCGGAACAATGATGTTGATAATGGTGTGGCCACATAACTGTAGCTCCACCACGGGAACTGCTGCCAGGGGGATTGCTTCCAGTATATCCATTTTTTTGTTAACCACTGCATCGGGTATTACATTTTGCGATAAACCGTCGAAAACAATTTTTTCTCCGTCAACAGTTACTTCGACCGTAGCGTCGGTATCAAATCCACAGTATCTTTTCAGGAAATCATTGGGGCGTCTACGACCACATCCCTGGTAGTTGGTTATCTTTATGTCTATATTTTTACCCATCATTCCACTGAACAGGACACTGCAAGCAGTTTCCACGTTGTTTAATTTTTCATCATCCAGCATGTGCACGATTTCATCCAGTTCTTTACCTTCTTTTAGTTTATCAAAGGTAAATTTAGCTCTTTCACTCACTGCCTTTGCTAATCCACCATCAGTGGCCAGTATCATTGCTTTGGTAACCGGTCCCCTTTTAACTTGTTCTGCTTTGCGGGATATGGTGTTGGTGGCTACTTTGGCCAGTTCTGGTTCGATCCAGAATTTTTCTTTAATTTCTCGTATTTTTTCAGCGGCCACTTCCAGGTCACCAGCACTGGATATTAGAACTTTCATGGCCAGTACAGCGTCGGCGGTCATGTGTCCCAGTGGGGGTTGTAATGGCCCACCAGAAAAACCAGCCCCGATTTCAAGGGACTCTTCAAATGCGGATAACATTTCTTCAAAGGCCATCATACCTATAACTGATGGTCCTCCGATATCTTTAATTATAACACCTAAATCCCCCACAAGGTGGGCGGTGTCATATTCTTCCCCGGTTCCTCGGATGTGGAGCTTTTCGGGAAGTCCAGCAGCTTCAACTGCACCCAGTCCGGCAACATAGGCGCTGTTATCTTTGAAAAATTCCCCATATTTTTCCCCTATTTCAGAATCTGGATGGACAATTTCGAGTATTGCTGCAGCTCCAAATATTGCTGCGGTAATTGGGCTTGGTGGCATGCCCACGTTAGCATAGGCCTTTAACATTCCTTTGGTTCCTGCGGCAGCACCGTTGCGGGCTATTTCAGGGAAAGCGATGTCTTCTCCCAGGGTACCATGACCATAGAGTGGTCCACCTCCCACACCCAGGGGCACAATACTTCCATCTATTTTGGTGATTTTGTTGTCAAAAACATCGTCATATAAAGCTTTTACTGCTGCGTAGCCTGATATCCTATTGTTTACTTTGGCGGTGGGCACGGCAATGACCCCGCAACGATCCACTCCGGCAATTATCCGGGCCATGGCCCCTAACTTCCGGTTCCCAGCGGGCACTCCGGCTTGTGCGTTTGTTCCGGCAAAATAACATAGAGCAGCACTTATAAGAGCGGCGTTTGCAGGATCAGCTCCTGCTAGTTCGGCGGATTCAATGGCTTTTTTTAATACATCGTCTATGGGTAGATGTTGAACATTGTGGTCGGTGAGCTTTATTTCTGTCCCTCTTAAAACCTCTTGTGCGATAGAGTTGGCTGCGCATATGGCAGCGACATTTAACATCCCATGTCCCTTGGTCAGAGCTTCTATCCGATCGTTAGTCATCATATCTATATCGGACGTTGAAGCCATAATGGCTGCTATTATCTCTTTTTCCATAGAATCACCGTTAATATATATGGGATGATGTTCTCATATAGTTTTTGATATATATTCATAATAAGAAATTTCAAATTATTATGCTGCTGAATTGCCTAATCTGGACATACCCTGGGCTTAACTCCAAAAAAAAGTAAATATGCAATATAGTGCTCAGAATCGTTATTATAACTTGTAACTTATTACTTATAAGTTATAACTTATAATTGGATTAACACGGGATCCTAGAATAATACAGTATCAGGTGTAACGGCCCCGCCCTTCTATTTCTTCTATCTTGGCCACTACTTCCCGGTAATCCCGGGCACCCTCATACCCTTTAAGTATATGGTCAAAACATTCCTGGCTGATATCATGGTGAATTCCATTAATGGCCTTTTTAAACACCAGGAGATCCACACCCTTGTCTTCCACCAGGTCGGAAACTTTACCCAATCCAAAGTCTATGAAGACCACGGATTTTCCATCCTCCCCCAATATGAGATTGCTGGTGGTAAGATCCCCGTGGATCAGGCCACAATCATGGAGACGGGCCACATTTTCCCCTATAGTCCGAGAAATTGAACGTATTTGGTTTAAATCAAGGGGATCCTCACTGCTGAAAATCTTTTTCACCTCTAAACCCTGGACCTTTTCCATGGTAATGGAGTATTCCTTCAAATCCACATCGTAAACCAGGGGGGTGACCACTCCGCAGCGTTTGGCCTCGGCCATGAGTTTGGCTTCATTTTTGGTCCTTTTTTTCCGCAGATAGTCATCTATTTCTTTAATCCGGTAACTCTTGACCACCCTCTTTTTAACCAGGACTTCTTCGCCCAGGTAATGATCGGGATAGATATTGGCCTCGGCACCCTTAGCCAGCAGTTCGGAAGGTAATTTCAGCTTCAGAGGAGATTTTTCCCTCCAGGGAACATCCACCTGATCAGTTCGGAAGCGCTGTTTAACCCGGGTGTCACAAATATCCATTTTTTTAGAGTTCTGGTACATCAGTAATCCCAACCAGGCATTCATGGCCCCATTATCTCCACAGTACTTCATTTCCGGCATGAAAAATTCCGCGTAGTGTTCCTGGGCCATGACCTCCAGCATCTCCCGCAGGCGCTGGTTGGCAGCCACCCCACCCACCAGCAAGACTTCTGATTTTTTGGAATGGGCCAGAGCCCTTTCAGTTACCTCCACCAGCATGGCAAAGGCAGTTTCCTGCAGGCTGTGGCATACATCCTCCAGGGCGGCACCAGATTCATATTTACGGATGGCCGCAGTGAGTAATCCGGAGAAAGATAGATCCATACCCTTCACAGTGTAGGGTAATTTCAGGTAGTTATCTGAGGCCAGGGCCAGTTCCTCCACCCGGGGCCCACCAGGGTGTCCCAGACCCACGGTACGGGCGAACTGATCCAGGCAGTTACCAATGGCAATGTCCAGGGTCTCTCCAAATATTTGATAGCGACCGGCATCAAAGGCCGTCACCTGGGTGTTTCCCCCACTCACGTAGAGGGTCAGGGGGTCCTGGCACCCTGTGGTCAGTCTTCCGATCTCTATGTGGCCTATGCAGTGGTTAACACCCACAATGGGCACATCCAGAGAAAGAGCCAGGCTCCGGGCGGCGGTGGCCACTGTTCGCAGTGCTGGTCCCAGGCCTGGGCCACGGGCAAAAGCCACCATATCCAGGTCTTCCAGACTCAAATTGGCTTCATCCAGGGATTTTTTTATGAGAGGAACCAGGTTTTCGGCGTGGTGTTGAGCTGCTTCCCGGGGGTGAATTCCTCCCTTCTCCGGGAGGAGAGCCCGGCCCTGCAGGGCCAGTATATGACCATCGGAGTCTACAATTCCCACACCAGTTTTTTCGGCTGTTCCCTCTAAACCTATACATATCACGTACATCACACTCTAAAAAAACCATGAAAGTGACTTAGATTAGGTTATTTTTTTCCCTTCGGTTTATGATAGGGATCATAAACCATAGTCCTTCACACAGTCATTAGTATTCTTTTTATCTCTTTTCTTCAGTTTATTTCTTTAGCCCTAATCACTTTCATATGTCGGGTGAAATTTATTTTATATAGCACTTCACCCTATTTTATAGTCAAACATAATTTTTAATAATTGATACTTTACCTTTAATTTTCTAAGAGGAATTGATATGGATAAATCTGTAAAATGTTATGGATCGCGCGATGCACTCTACAAGCTACAGGATAAGGATTCATTGTTTTTATGCGTTATTGCTACCACCTTAACTTCCCGAATACCCGGAATCACCGGTGCCGGAGCATCACCAGAATTAACTGATTACACTCCTGCCGCGGATGTTGAATTAATAGTCCATGGTGCACCAAAGTGCCTTCCTGAAATTCCCCAAACCGTAGTAGGGGATGAAGCAGCTCCTACGCCAGCAGTGATTACCAAAGCTTCCCTTGAAATAGCGGATATTCCTTTCCTGGTTGCCGATGCCGGTTCAGTAGTTAAACCATCTCTTCCCTACGTGAATATCAACGATAAACAGGGAGGGGACATTGCCACTGGAAATGCAGTGGACGATCCGGAAGATATATTTAGCAAGGGGAAATTATTGGGTAAAACCCTTTCCAAGTTCACGGACCACTTGATAATTGGTGAAAGTACTCCCGCAGGCACCACTACAGCCCTGGGGGTTCTGGCTGCCATGGGATATGATGCATGGGGAAAGGTAAGTGGAAGCACCCCGGAAAATCCCCACACCCTAAAACGTCAGACAGTAGAAAAAGGGATGGAAAGCGCTGGATTAAAGGACAATATCCCTCTGGACCCCTTTCAGGCCGTTAAAATAGTGGGTGACCCTATGATCCCGGCAGTGGCCGGAATTGCCGCCGGCAGTACCGTACCCGTAACCCTGGCTGGTGGCACCCAAATGACAGCAGTCTGCGCCTTGCTTAAAGAAGCGGTTAAAGACTTTGATTTCGACAAGATTTCCATTGCCACTACCATTTTCGTGGCTACTGATGAAACTGCCGATATTAACTACATTGCCCGGCAGATTGGACCAATAAACATCTTCGCCGTGGATCCAGGTTTTGAGAAATCGGAAAATAGGGGACTGCAGAAATACACCAAAGGAGCGGTGAAGGAAGGTGCAGGTGCAGGAGGAGCTATGTTAGCTGCCCAGCTTAAAGGGGTTCCCATTGATGAGGTGCGGAACAAAACAGAGGAATTGTGCCGGGAGATCTTCAAGAACTAATTGTTTTTATTAAAAGGCATTAAGGAAAGTATTGAGTCTATTCCGGAAAAAAATATTGGGTTTATTAAGGAAAGTATTGGGTTTATTGAGAGGTATTGGTTTAACAAAAGCATTAGGGGGGAAAAAATGAAAAATAAGGAGAAAAATTCGGAAAATAAGTCCAGATACATAAGAATCTCCTATACTCTCACTGAAGACACACCAGTCCATCCAGATCTTACTAAAATCACCATAACCCCTAAGAATCAGATTAAAGAGGGAGATTCCTACAACACCTCAGTAATAACTGCAGAAAACCATTCTGGGACCCATGTTGACGGGCCCGCCCATTTCCTCAGAGATGGACGGCCAATTTACACCTATGATCCTAATGAATTGGTATTCCACCAACCCCTTGTTGTGAATTGCCCCAAAGAACCCGATGGACTCATTGTTCAGGAAGATCTAGCCCCCGCCTTTAGCGAAATTGACGAAAAAGAACTGGATTTTGATTGTATTTTAATACGCACTGGATTTTCTGAGTATCGTGAAACTGGTACTGATATGTATCTGACTAAGAATCCAGGAGTTTCACCAGAAGTTGCTTATTATCTCCGCCAAAAACTCCCTAAACTGAGATGTCTGGCCATAGACACAGTTTCCATGTCCCGATTCGGTAGGATGCAGGAAATGATTGACCTGCACCAGACTGCCTTCAAAACACAGGAAGATTTAGGCCAACCACTGGTTTTTGTGGAAGACCTGGACTTGCGACCAATTCACGAAGGAATGACTCTGGAGGAGGTCCTGGTTATCCCCTGGCAAGTGGGAGGAATTGACAGTGCTCCCTGTACAGTACTGGTGAAGATCAGGGAATAAGCATTATTCCCACTTTATTTGAAGAGTAAAGCTAAAAATTGGAATTTTAGAATATTTCTTTTCTATAAATTTCTTCTTTAAAATTTGAAGATAAACTCATTAAGTTTAAGATCAAAAAAATAGAAAAAATAGAAGAATATTTTTTTTGTTAAAAAAAGGGGAAAAAGAAATTTTTAAAATCCTTTACTGACTTAGAACCATACCGTGGAGATTATGATTGTCAGGGCACCTACAATCCAGCAGTAAATGGCAAATATGTTCAGGCTGTGTTTCTGGATGTAGCCCATCATAAATTTAACTGCCAAGTAGCTGAATATGGCTGCCGATAGGAAACCGGCAATCAGAACTTCGGTGTTGGCATCGAAACTAACAATATCCTTGGCCTGTATTAGTGCTGCTCCCAATATGGCAGGTATGGATAGTAGGAAACTGTAACGGGCTGCTAATTTTCTTTCCAGCCCGGAGAATAACCCGGCAGCGATGGTGGATCCGGATCGAGATATCCCGGGGGCAATGGCCAATCCCTGAAAAACTCCAATAACCAGTGAATTGGTAAAACTAACCTCTTTAACATCTTTACCTTTTTTATCAATGTTTCGTTTGGCTATCCATTCTGAACCCCATAGAATAACTCCAGTCACAAGCAAAAAGAAACCAACTATGGTAACTGAGTTGAAAAGGGCCTCGAACTCGCTTTTAAGCAGTACTCCCATCAGTCCTGCGGGGATGGTACCTACTACTACCAGCCAGGCCAGTCTTTTATAGGGATCATCGGCTACCCCTTCCTTGAATTTTCCCCGGGGAATATCCAGTAGACTGGATACAAACGATTTTATCATGGAGGTAATATCTTTCCAGAAGTATCCGATGACTGCTACCAGGGTACCCACGTGCAACAGTGTGTCAAATGCCAGACTGGATTGTGTGCCCAGTAACTCCGGTGCTATGACCAGGTGGGCGGAACTGCTTACTGGTAAAAATTCAGTTAATCCCTGAACCATACCCATTATTATTGCCTGAATGATATCCATAAATAACTTCTCCGATTTTCTCTATTTTACTTGACAAATTTCCTTATTTTGACCATAAAATTTCGCACTGATAAATTTCTTAATATTTGATAATCATCCCTAATTGAACTCTGAAATTAATTAGTGCGGTTGGCTATTATTTAAAACATGTGCCTTGGAACTCGTCTTATAACTTGTAACTTATAAGTTATAAGTCATAACTTCTAAGTTATAACTCGGTATTGTTTGACCTCAAATCTTTACGGGGGATGTTTCTAACTGGGATGTTTATTACACATCCCTGTTTTAACACTGGTTTGTTCTTTAATAATTTTTTTCCAGGATTAATCACAAGTTTAACACATTTTCCCTATGATTTGGCTGAAAATTACACCCAAATTTTACCATTAGTATACTAGAAACAGCAGGTTAATTCCTAATGGAAGAAAGAAATTGAAATAGGAGAATTTTAGGGTTAGAGGAAAGTCAGCCAACCATGGGTGTCGTCGGTTTCACCATCTATAATGGCGAAGAACTGTTCCTGTAGTTTTTTGGTTATTTCGCCTCTTTTTCCATTGCCCACAGTTATACGGTCCACTGATCTGATGGGGCTTACTTCTGCTGCTGTACCGGTTAAAAAGAGTTCGTCGGCAATGTACAACATTTCCCGGGGTATTTCTTCTTCTTTAACTTCCAGGTCCATTTCCCGGGCCAGGGTGATTATGGAGTTCCGGGTTATTCCATCCAGCAATGAGGAAGAACGTGGAGGGGTGTATAGAATTTCGTCTTTTACCAGGAAAACATTTTCCCCACTGCCCTCACTCACCAGGCCCTGGTAGTCCAGCATGATGGCCTCATCATAACCATTGGCTACTGCTTCCATCTTGGCCAGCTGGCTGTTCATGTAGTTGGAACCGGCTTTGGCCATGTTGGGCATGGTGTTAGGGGCCATGCGGCGCCAGGTGGATACACCAACATCCACTCCATTTTCCAGGGCTTCTTCTCCCAAGTATTTACCCCAGGCCCAGACCGCGATCAGGGATTCTACTGCGCAGTTAAGGGGGTAAACTCCCAGTTCAGCATACCCCCGGAAGATTATGGGGCGTATGTAACAGGCTTTCAGTTCGTTTACTTTAATGGTGTCTAAAACTGCCTGACAGAAATCTTCCGGGGAGTAGGGAATTTCCATGCGGTAGATCTTGGCTGAATTGTAGAGTCGTTTAACATGCTCTGCCAACCGGAATACTGCCGGCCCTTTTTTAGTATCATAGCACCGTATACCTTCAAAAACACTGGATCCATAGTGGACTACGTGTGATAATGCGTGAATTTTTGCTTCGTTCCAATCAACAAACTCTCCGTTAAACCATATTTTTCCGGACTCATCAAAGGCCATGTTATCCCTCAAAATTAAATAATTATCTATCCAGAATCTATTGGTTAAACTAGTTATTAATAATGTGTTTGCCACACTTTGGACGGAAAATTATTATCAGTTAATTCAGTAGTTACCATCTCATCATCAATCCTTGGAAAACTTTATATAACTTCCCTGCCAAACCATGGAAGTACCCAATGTGGGCCGGTGGTCTAGGGGTATGATACCTCGCTTACAACGAGGTGATCAGGAGTTCGAATCTCCTCCGGCCCATTTAAAATCATTTACTGATATTTTAAATCTTTAATAACCAATAAATTGTTATTCTAAGATATTTGAAGAGTTTAAATTGTATTTGGAATTATTGTATGTGGGCCGGTGGTCTAGGGGTATGATACCTCGCTCACACCGAGGTGATCAGGAGTTCGAATCTCCTCCGGCCCATTTCATGTATCCCTTAACCATCAACTAATTTTAATATAGGTTACTCCCTTTCACAAATTGAAGATCTCCTTTTAGAAAATAAGACAGAAGGTCATTACCCTCCCGATTATCTTGCTGTCTTTAAAGGATCATGGTAGTTGTAGGGGAGGGTGATATCAGTTTTTTTTAAAATTAAGAGGGTGCTAAATAAGAAAATAAAAAGTAGTAATTAGATGATCCCGGTGCTGCTTAAAAGGCTATGATCATGATGACGTAGATCAGCAGGGAAACAAAGAATACTATGGTTCCTTTACTGAGAGTGGTTGTTATGTCGCGTTCAATGGCCATAACCAGCCCGTAGGACAGTACTGCGGAAATCAAAATTTTGGTAACTCCGAGAATGGCGGTGTTAGAGTATCCTGTACTGATAAAGTAGGTTATTAGGGATGAAAGTGCGAATACAATGATTATCAGCGAGATTGTGTTGGTCAGTAGGGGTTTAAGTCCGGGACTACTGGGCATGGAGAATGATGATCTTTTTGCCTTGTCCAGGCTGCCTTTTCCTCTGCTGAAGAAACTCTGGGGGGTTGATGTCTTGGGAAAGGATGATGCTGTGTTTGAAGATGGGGTGTAATCCTCGGTAACCTCTGGATTTCCCACTTCTCCTTCATCTTCATCGTATACCTGTACTCCTCCATATTCACCATGCTGTGCAGAGAATTTTTTTGCCAGTGCCATTAAACCCTCTTTATCCAGAATTTTAATATTCCTACGGCTAGCATAGTTCTCCGCGCTTTTGGTGAAGTAGGAGGTAGTAACTACCACGACCTTGGAGGCTTTCAGGGTTTTGGCCACCATTTCCATTTCCTTTAAAACGTCCAGACCCACTTCCCAGCGGTCATCATAGTTTTTACAGGCTACAACCACCCCAATGTCTCCGAGGATAGTGGGTAGAACTCCGTAGATGTCAATGATGTGTCGGGAAGTCTGGAAGTTACGGTAGACCTTGAAGCCTGATTCTTCCATTATCCTTGCCATGAATTTGACTAATCTGTTTTTATCCAATTCCCCCACCTTCTAACAGTGATGATATAACATCACCTCATAATTTCTTAATTTACTAGATGATAATATTTGTTTTCTACTTCTTTATACTTAAAACTGTTCCCCTCATCAACTGAT
>NZ_JARVXG010000049.1:60000-81405 GCF_029848115.1 Methanobacterium formicicum
CAATGAGTTCTGATATGTGTTGAAGTTCTTCAGATGAGTTAGAATGTATAACTCCTCCACCGGCAAGTATCACTGGCTTTTTAGACTTCAATATCAATTCAGCTGCCTTTTTAACCTGTAGGGGGTGCCCCTTTTTGGTGGGTTTGTAACCCGGTAGATCGATGGTTATGTTCTCTGGATAATCCAGCTCTCCTTCCTGGACATCTTTAGGCAGATCCACCACAACTGGGCCCGGTCTTCCAGTCCGGGCAATGTAAAATGACGATCTGATCATCTGCGGTATTTCTGATGGATCCATGGCCTGATAACTGTGTTTGCTTATGGGCATGGTTATGCCGATGGTGTCCACTTCCTGAAAGGCGTCGTTACCAATCAGAGAGGTGCCTACTTGTCCGGCCAGGGCTACCACCGGAGCAGAATCCATGTAGGCCGTGGCAATACCGGTTACCAGGTTGGTGGCACCGGGACCGGAAGTGCCTATGCAGACACCTACCTTACCGGAAGCCCGAGCATAGCCGTCTGCTGCGTGGGCTGCACACTGCTCATGCCTTACCAGTATGTGTTTGAGGTCTGAATCGTAGATTACATCGTACAGGGGGAGTAAGACTCCTCCAGGATATCCGAAGACTACGTCCACTCCCTCATCGGTTAGTGACTTGATTATGGCTTGACTGCCCTTCATATTTGACACCAGTTGTATTTTCTTTAAAAATTACGTTTTATCTAAAAAATCTATTGGGATTTTGTATATCCCGGTTTTAGTTTTCATGTTATATGTATTTGTGTGTATTAATAATAATTAATTACGAAGATAGGTAAGCCCTTACACTCTTTATCCGGGTAATTAAAGGGGGCCGTGGTTCCTTTACAACTTACTATAAGACAACATGATGGCAGGAATTATATGTTGTTGGAAATAAAAGAAAGATTAAAATTGTAGTTAGTATTCGGAGGGTCAAGATGAAGATTCTGGTGATAGGAACTGGAGCAAGAGAACACGCCATATGTCAGGCATTACATGAAGAAGCTGATATTTATTCAATAATGAGTAATCATAACCCTGGTATTGCCCGCATTTCAGAATTCAAGGTTGGAAGTGAGATGGATATCGAAGGGGTGAAAAAATACGCCCAAGACCGGAAGGTGGACCTGGCCATTATCGGTCCGGAGGCACCCCTGGAACAGGGCATTGTGGATGCACTTCAGGGTGAAGGAATCCCCTGTGTGGGTCCAACACAGCAGGCAGCCAGAATTGAAACTGACAAGGCTTTTATGCGTGAATTATTTGCCAATTATAAAATATCGGGTTCAATTGCCTATGGTGCCTTCGATACAGTGGAAGATGCGGCCCAATTCATTGATGATTTTGGAGATGACGTAGTGGTGAAACCGGTGGGTTTAACCGGTGGAAAAGGTGTTAAAATCGTAGGTGAACACTTAGAAGATGCAGAAGATGCTAAAAACTATGTAAAAGAAATTATTGATAACAAAATAGGTGGCCATGCCAGTGTGGTTATTGAAGAACGCCTGATAGGGGAAGAATTCACAGTACAGGCCCTGGTTGATGGGGACCATTTAATTCCCATGCCCGCTGTACAGGACCATCCCCATGCCTACGAGGGGGACCAGGGTCCAATAACTGGAGGGATGGGATCATACTCAGATAAAAATGGGTTATTACCCTTCCTGAATTCAAAAGATTATGATGCTGCGGTTAAAGTAATGGAAGAAACCATTGCCGCTGTTAAAAAAGAGGCAAGTCCTTATAAGGGAGTGCTTTATGGTCAGTTCATGTTATGCCGTGATGGACCTAAATTGGTGGAATACAACGCCCGTTTCGGAGATCCGGAGGCCATGAATGTTTTACCTCTACTGGAAACTAGTATGGTAGAGTTATGCCAGGGAGTGGTGGATGGAAACCTTAAAAAGGCTCAATTCAAACCCCAGGCAACGGTGTGCAAGTACCTGGTGCCCAATGGTTATCCAGAAAGCGGTAAATCGGGACAGCCCATCCACGTAAATGAAGAAAAGATAAAAGAAGAAGGTGGCATGGTGTTTTACGCCGCAGTGAATCAAAAGGACGGAAATATATTAACCACCGGTTCCAGGGCTCTGGGCCTGGTTACCACTGCGGATAGTATAGCCGAAGCAGAAGAACGGTGTGAAAGGGCCACCCAGTATGTTCAGGGAGACCTGTACCATCGGCGTGATGTGGGAACAGAGAAACTCATTGCCCGGAGAATCCAGCATATGCAGGAAATTCGTGAACAGTAAAAAATGATTTATGGGGGAGGGATTGAAATGGCCAGAACCCGTAGATACCTTAATAACTTACCCAACATTGCCCGGATCAAGGATCTTGCCCATGATATACTGGACTATGAATTGAAACTGGACCAGGCCCAACAGGAGAGGTCACGGGTTAAAAATGAGATTTTGGCCTTGGAAACAAAGTTAATAGCTATGGAAAGGGGGGAATATTCTCCGAAAAGAGAAAAAACACGGATGAAGTTAAATAATTTCGCTGATGACCTGGTGGCAACTGATAAGATTATAAAGGATTTGAAAAGGAATATTTCCGATTCCAAGTCCATGGTTAATGATGAAATAAGGGAAGGACTCTCTAAAATCTACAAAAAGGCGAAATTAGAAAGGGATGAAGGGTTAAAAGATCTCATCAGACACCAGAACCTGGCTGATGAAGCACATAATAAATTTGCCAATAGTTCTCCCGAAGAATCCTCCCAGTACCATCACCAGTGGATTAGTAATGTGCAAAGGGTTATTGAAGACGAAGAAAGGATTGAAAGGAGTGAAAAAGAACTGGAAGCTATTAAAAGAGTCTATAGGCTGGAATTCGGTTAAAAATTCTTTAATACTTTTTCAGCATTTTCATAAACTTTAAGTAAAGGTACCAGTAGATATTCCAACTTCAGAAGTAATATTTATTGAGCTTTGAATTATAATTGCGGTTTGTAGGTTGGACTGTAATGAAGCTCTTGAATTATAAGCGGCATTTAATTTCATAAAAGATTAATAGGGATGAGTTTATGAAGCACCTTTTATCTGCGTTAGACGCACGAGATCATCTGGAGAAAATATTAGAAGACGCTGAGAAGTTTAAAAGTGGGAAAGGTCCAGAAGCACCGTTAAAAGGTAAGTCTCTGGCCATGGTTTTCGAAAAATCCTCAACTCGTACCAGGATATCATTTGAAGTGGGCATGTACCAGTTGGGTGGACATCCTCTCTACTTATCAGCTTCTGATCTACAGTTGGGAAGGGGAGAAATAATACCCGACACTGCCCGGGCTATGAGTCGTTACGTCGATGGGATCATGATCCGCGCACGTGAACACGACGATGTTCTCCAGTTTGCCCAGTACGCAGATATACCGGTGATAAATGGTTTAACCAACTTGGAACATCCCTGCCAGGCCTTCACGGATATTTTTACTATTAGGGAACGTAAAAACACCTTAGACCTTAAAATGACCTTCCTCGGGGATGGGAACAATGTCTGTAATTCTTTATTGCTGGCCACCGCCATGGTGGGTATGGATTTCACTGTAGCGTGCCCCCCTAACTATCAACCCGACTCCATTATCCTTAAAGAGGCCCGTAAAATAGCTCAACAATCAGGTTCCACCATAAACATTACCGATGATGTTGCTGCCGCAGTTAAAGATGCTGATGTATTGTACACCGACGTGTGGGTCAGTATGGGCGACGAAGCAGAAGAAGCCCAGAGAATAAGGGATATGCAGGATTATCAGGTTAACCAGAATTTGGTGGGCATGGCCGCCCCGGATGCCATGGTACTTCACTGCCTCCCCGCAATAAGGGGTCAGGAAATAACTGAAGAAGTTTTAAACGGACCACAATCTGCAGTATGGGATGAAGCAGAAAACAGGTTGCATGTCCAGAAGGCCATACTCTACCATTTGCTTAAAGATTAAATTTTTCCCACTATTTTTTCTCAAAACTCTATTTTTTTATTTTTTTTGAATAAATGTGGGATTGTTCCCTGCATTAATTGTTTTTTTAATAAATTTTTTAACAGGGGGTTACTTTAAAATGGATCCGTGGGTTAAAAAATTATTAAAGGCCCAATGATTTTACCCGAATGATTTTAAAAAAAGGAAAGATAGTGTGGATTACAATTCCAGAGAGTTGGAATGGTAGGTTATAAATTCTCCCACTGCTTCATCCATGTTTAAAATAGCATCTTTCGATTCTTTGTTTAAAATGATGAAATACAGGAAGCTCAGGATCATGTAGGCCAGTACATTGGAATCTATTTTGTCCTGGGGGAACTTCTTTAAGTAATCACCCAGATGGGATATAAAGAGTTCAGTAATGGATTTAGATGCCCGGTCTCTTTCGTAGATGATTATATTCACGTAATCAAAGTTTTCGTCAATTAAATCCACCAGATTGAATATTAAAACCTTGAACTGGGCTTTAGGATCAGTTATTTCATCATCCAAAGACACCAGAGAGTTCACCTTTTCCATTATCTTCTGCTGATTCACAGTTAACACTTGATTAAAAAGATTTTCCTTGGTTTCAAACTTTCTAAACAGTGTCATCTCTGTGAAACCAGATCTTTCGGCTATTATACGGGTTCTAGCTCCCGTATAACCTTTTTCTGAGAAAACTTTTAGAGCAGCTTCCAATATTTTCTGTTCAGTACCATTAGACATTGAATTTCATCCTTGAATCTTTTCTTAGTAGCCTTTTATTTAAGTAATATTGCTCAGATGACACCTAAATATCTCTAAATTGAGCAAGAATCATGTTAATGTCATCAGTTCCTTTTGTCCGGTCACCTTAATAAACCTTTAATAACCTTAAAATGGCCTAAAATTTCATCATTTACTGGACTCTGGTAACCTACATGGATGAGGGGGATTCTATTCCCAGAAGATCAAGTGCGTTCCTGATGGTTATCCTGGATTTATCAACCAAAAGTAATCTTAACAATTCTTTGTCAGATCCAATCACGGGCACTGATTTATAGAACTTGTTAAATGCTCCTGCCACTTCAAGGGCGTACTGGGCCACAGGATGAACCCGTAAATCCCGGGCAGAATCTTCGATGATGGTACTGAATCTAGCCAGTGTTTTCAAGAGGTCAATTTCCAGTGTATCCATATTCTGGAAGTCCAGAGAATCCATATCAACCTTAGAAGGATTGAATTCACTAACCTTTTCCAGTAATTTGCATGCTCGTGCATGGGCATACTGGATAGATGCACACCCTCTCTCAAAACTCAATGCTTCATCCCATTTAAAGACAATGTGTTTTTCAGGGGATAAACGTGAGATATAATACCTAATGGCCCCTACACCGATGATTTTTGCAATGTTATTTTTTTCATCTTCCCCTAATTCTGGTCTTCTTGTTTCTAACTCTGCCCGGGCCCTCTGGGTGGCTTCATCTATCAGTTCATCCACACTGATGAAAACACCCCTCCGGGTGGACATTGACCCCTCAGGGAGGGTTATGAACTCGTAAAAGACAACATCAGGACTTTTACCTCCTACCAGTCCCAGGGCAATCTTCAACTGATCAATGGCCAGTTTATGGTCAGAACCCAGAATATCTACCACCTGGTCTGAATTTTGGGACTTGAAAAGGTGGTAGGCCAGATCCCGGGTACTGTAAAGTGAAGTTCCATCGGAACGGGTCAAAATAAGTTCCTTTTCAATCCCGTAATCCGTTAAATCCAGGTAAAGAACCTCATTTTGAGTGGTATATTCATCCAGGGCTTCCAGTATCTTTTCCATGGATCCATCCCGGACAAACTGACTTTCCCATATGAAATCATCGTGCACAATGTTCATGCGACGTGAAGTATCCTCCACCCCATCCAGACACTTACGAACCACTTTTTTAAACATTGATTCCAGTTCAGGGGGGTTTTCTTCCTCATAAGTTTTTAAAATAGAATCTATCTGACCTTTAATTTCAGGTTTTGCCTTTAATTCCTGATTAACTTGGAAATATAGTTTTCCGATTTCAACGTCTCCCCTTCCCTTGGGATCCATTTGGTAATCCAGATTCTGCAGGCCCCACACAATCATGGCAATCTGCCGTCCCATATCATTCACATAATACTGGGTTTCCACCTGATAGCCCGCAGATCTCAGAGTTCGGGCCAAAGAATCTCCTATAATGGCATTACGGATATGTCCAATGTGCAGCGGGCCGTTGGGATTGGCTGAGGTGTGTTCCAGGATTATCTTTTCATTTTTCTCTTCCAGTAAGCCGTAATCTTCCTGCACAGATTCTAACACCATCCGGGAGAACAGTTCGGGGTCAAAGAAAAAGTTGATGTAGGGTCCTTTAGTTTCCACAGTTTTAAAAGGAGATTTAACTTCAAGGTTTCCTGCAATACTCTGGGCAATATCCACTGGAGATTTTTTCAGTGTTGAAGCCAGTTGAAAAGCAACTGAAGTGGCCATATCTCCCATATTGGGGTTTGGAGGGATTTCAAATTTGATTTCGGAGGGTTCTTCCCATCCGAGGGTTTGGATCGTGTTTTGCACCGATTCGATAGCTTTATTTTCTAATTTCTTGTACATGAATTCACCTGTAAAAGTGGATATTTTGGAGTGGATAATTTTAAAATTGTAACCGGGTCTAACTAAATGTTTAATTAAATAATTAAATCTTTGATAATAAGGCATGAATATAATTTTTTTTAAGGGAGGGGTGATGTTAAAAATTAAGAATCAGTGGACTATAGTCCACGGATCCACAGGGTAATATATCCTATTTTAGGAATTACCAGGGGTTGGTTTCCTATACTAACCACTTTGGCCTGGACCTGGTTAACTGAAACCAGGCTCGGGTCCGCTTTGGGATTATTATCACCCTTGGTAACGTAATACTTCTGCCCATCTGACCCTTCCTGGATACTGATTATACGATGGATCACTGGTTCGGGGAACCAGGTGGCATTGTATATAACTATATCTCCCACCTTCAGATCCGAGGGATTGATTTCCTGGAGCCCAATGAAGTTGGATTTTTCAATGACCACTACATCTCCCCGGTAGAAAACAGGTTCCATACTACCGGAAACAACCACGTTAAGGTGCTGGGCCAGCACAATCCCCACCAGTATGATGACCACGTAACTGGCTATTTCTCTCCACATCCCTGTTTTTTCCTTAGAAGATGGGGCTGGTTTAACCTTTTTATTTCTTTGTTTTTTAGGCATGGGATCACCTATTTTAAAATAGCACCTTCATCCGCTGAGCTGGCCAGTCTGCTGTAGCGGGCTAACCATCCCTTCAACTGTTTTTCTGGGTGTTTAGCCTGGTCGAGCCTTCTTTTGATCTCGTCTTCGGCAACATCCAGTTCCAGTTTCCTTTGTGGTATGTCGATCCTTATGATATCACCATCTTCCACTATGGCAATAGGTCCGTTACTCATGGCTTCTGGGGAAACATGGCCAATACAGGGGCCTCTGGTTCCTCCAGAGAATCTTCCATCGGTTATCAATGCCACGGACTTTATGCCCATTCCAGATATGGCAGAGGTGGGGTTCAGCATTTCCCTCATACCCGGACCTCCACGGGGACCTTCGTAACGGATGACAATTACATCTTGTTCCTTAACTTCACCATTAAATATGCCCTGGGTTGCTTCTTCTTCACTGTTAAAGACCTTAGCCGGGCCTTCGTGGGTTAACATGTCTGCGCTGACTGCAGCTTGCTTCACCACTGAACCATTAGGAGCTAAATTGCCCTTTAAAACTGCTATACCTCCTTCCTGGTGTACGGGATCTTCCAGGGAATGTATAACTGTGGTATCGGTAACTTCAGCGTCCAGGAAGTTACTTTCAAGGGGATCACCAGTACAAGTAAGGGCTTTGGCATGTATCTGGTCCTTTAACACTTTTAAAACAGCAGGTATGCCTCCGGCTTTGTGCAGGTCCAGCATGGTATGTTTACCTGAGGGGCTGATGGCAGCCAGGTGGGGTATTTCTCTGCTTAAGCTGTCAAACAGGTCTAAATTAACTTCAACTCCTTTATCCCTCAGTTCGTTGGCAATGGCTGGTAAGTGTAGGGTTGTGTTACTGGAGCCTCCCAGTGCCAGGTCCACCACTACTGCATTGTAGAAGGCTTCCTGGGTCATGATCATGGAGGGGGTGATGTTCTTTTTCACCAGTTCCATTATCTTCTCCCCTGATTCCCGGGCCATCTGGATCTTCCGGGAGTCAACGGCATGGGTGGTGGCACAGTAGGGCAGGCTCATGCCCATGGCTTCAGTTAAACAGGCCATACTGTTGGCCGTGAATAATCCTGCACAGGATCCGGCCCCAGGACAGGCACAATGCTCTAATTCGTCCAGTTCCTCTTTACTCATTTTACCGGCAGAAACCTGTCCCACCGCTTCAAAAACATCTATAAGATCCACAGCTTCACCCTTGTACTCTCCAGGGAGCATGGGGCCACCAGTAACCACTATGGATGGTATGTCCAGTCTAGCTGCCGCCATGAGCATACCGGGCACGATCTTGTCGCAGGTGGGTAAAAGAACCAGGGCATCCAGACTGTGGGCCTGGGCCATACTCTCCACAGTATCGGCCACGATCTCGCGGCTGGCCAGTGAATAGCGCATTCCTTCGTGGTTCATGGCTATTCCATCGCAGATCGCCATGGTGCTGAACTCGAAGGGCACACCTCCGGCCTGACTGATCCCCAGTTTAACGGCATCAGCAATTTGTTTTAAATGAATATGTCCGGGAACTATGTCAGTAAAGCTGTTAGCCACACCAATGAATGGTCTATCCATTTCATCATCGGTTACACCACAAGCCCGTAAAAGGGAGCGGTGAGGGGCTCTTTGCATCCCCTTAGTTATGTTATCACTTCTCATCCAAAATCTCCTGTGAGTCCTATAAAAATCGAAACTTATAATGTTATAAATATTGTTCCTACATTCTTTTAAATACTATCTTGCTTTCAGTTAGTACTCTTCCCACTGATGAACCTGGATTTGTAAGGTTTATTTACTTGATTATGATGGCATAATATTCTAATTTATTATATTGTCTCATCATGATTTTAAATTGGCCAATAAAGTGTTTTACAGTTTCATTCGATTTTTTCCCAGGAAATACAGTGGATAATTTTAGGAAAATATATCTTTCATGGTGAAAATTTCATATGATTTGGGGGTTATTATAATTAATATGGATATGCTGTTAATCCTAAAATTTTTAATTTCCCTGGCTTTGGGGGCCCTGATAGGCATTGAAAGGGAGAGAAAACAGGAAGGAGCGGAGTTTGCAGGGATAAGAACCTTCATTTTAATTGCCCTCATGGGAACCCTATCTGCTTATATGTCAAAGGACCTTCCCTACTTCTGGTTGCTATCATTCTCAGGGGTGGTGGTTCTGGTAGGCCTCAGTTACCTGATTTCCACTCGAAAAAATGGTGATGTGGGCATAACTACTGAAATTGCTGCATTTTTAACTTTTATTCTGGGGCTGCTCTGTTTCACCGATGAAGGGATGCTTCTGGCTCCCATCTTGGCTATAATCCTCACCACCATCCTGGCAGTTAAACCGCACCTTCACCAGTTTGCCCATCAGGTGAGTGAAAAAGAGCTGTTAAACACACTTAAATTCTTGATAATAGCATTTGTTATCCTACCACTCCTCCCTGACGAGGCCATT
This sequence comes from Methanobacterium formicicum, assembly GCF_029848115.1. Classification (NCBI taxonomy): domain Archaea; kingdom Methanobacteriati; phylum Methanobacteriota; class Methanobacteria; order Methanobacteriales; family Methanobacteriaceae; genus Methanobacterium; species Methanobacterium formicicum. The sequence goes on from NZ_JARVXG010000049.1 coordinate 69,696, forward strand.
GGTCCCCTGGCGGTTTTCAATCCCTTCCAGATATGGTTAATGGTGGTGTTTATTTCGGCCATCAGTTTCACCGGTTACATTCTCATGAAATTCATTGGACCGGAGAAGGGATTAGGGGTCACGGGTGTCGTGGGAGGGCTGGTATCCAGCACAGCGGTGGTCACTTCCATGGCCGCCAGAGTTAAGGAATCACAATTTCTGATGAAGGCTGCAGTTTTCGCTGCCACAGTGGCCAGTTCCATGATGTTCCTGCGAATACTCTTTGAGGTTTCGGTTATCAACCCTTTACTCCTTCCCCATTTGTCGGCCCCCATGATAGTGATGGGTGTTCTGGGCATTTTACTGGGAATTATCATCTGGAAAAGGGCTGAAATCAGGCAAATGGATGCCGATCTTCAGCTAGAGAATCCCTTTTCATTAAAACCGGCCCTGATCTTTGGAGCACTGTTCCTGGCAATTTTATTCCTTTCCAAAATAGCCAACATGTACCTGGGAAGCAGTGGTGTCTACCTGGCTAGTATCATATCAGGAGTAGCGGATGTGGATGCCATTACCATAAGCATGGCATTACTGGCACCGGAAACCATTCCCCACAATACCGCAGTAACTGCCATAACCCTGGCCGCCATTTCCAATACATTTTTCAAATTTTTAATAGCATTATTTCTGGGCACCAGGAAATTCGCCCGAAATATTGGTATTATATTTTTAATCATTATAATCGCTGGTATAATCTCAGTTCTGGTGCTGTAGATAATGAATTCAATTCTTCGTGGAAGGTCTGGATACGGGAAATGAAATGAAATGATGGTAGAGGGGAAATATATGGAATATGCCTTAAGAGTTTGCCAAAAACGAGATTTCATGTATTTAAAGGAGATATACCTGGAATGTGTTGAACTCCATCAAAAAAATGGTTATTTTCTAAAGAAATTACCTGATGCTCCGGAGATCTTCCTGCAGTATGTTGAGGAGTTAATGGAATCTGCGGATGCCCTGGTCCTGGTGGCCGCAGGTGATAAGGGGGTAATGGGGTACTGCATATCTAAAGTAGGTGAGAAACCCCCGGTATATGCCGATGTTAGGTATGGTCTGATAGATAACCTGGCAGTGGCCGAGGAATATCAGAGGAAGGGGGTGGGTGAACAATTGTTCCAGGAATCAGTCAACTGGTTTAAAGAAAAGGGATTAAGCCGTATTGAACTGGAAGTTGCTGTTTTCAATCCCAAGTCAGTTAACTTCTGGAAAAAAATGGGATTTAAAACTTTCATGAATCTAATGGAATGGGAAATGTAAAAACGAAACAAAGGAGTTGTCATCTCCTTATTTAAATAAAGTAACCTGTCCCGGTTAACATTTAAAACAGTGAAATAAACTTTAGTTAATCATTTGCTACGATTAATTTTTTATTTAATTAATGGGGGTTTATAGGGCCGTATTAATAAGATCTCGGGAGAGGTCAATAAACGAGAGGTAGTTTATAAATAACATCACAACAGAAATCTATTTTTAAATGCCTCAGTATTAGAGTAAGATTACACAGTTTAATTACTGAGTTTAAAATTAAGGTGGTAGCATGCGCATACTTTTGATTCATTCTGATCATTTAAAGTACCAAACAAAATCCAAAACACGAATAGCAGAGGAAATAGGTGAAGAAAAGAAAAAAGGCCAGTTTGAAAATGCCCTGGTAGTTTTCACCGCTGTAGAAAAGGAAGATGAAAAAAATCCAACTGCCGTGGTTGACAATGCAGTCAAAGAGATAATGGACGTAGCAGGGAAAATTAAGGCAGAAAACATTGTAATATATCCTTACGCTCATTTAAGTTCATCTTTAGGCGCTCCAGATATAGCTAAGGATATTTTGGCTAACATGGAGTCTGCCCTGCTGTCACGGGATCTGCCAGTCAGCAGAGTGCCCTTTGGATGGTACAAAGCATTCGAGGTATCCTGTAAAGGACACCCTCTATCGGAGCTTTCCCGGAGCATAAGTTCTGAGGTAACAGAAGACGTAAAAGAAGAATCTGAAGAAGAGGAATCTCAGTTTTACATACTGAATAAGGGGGAGCTTCTGGACATTGAGGACTACACTTACCAGAGTGAAGACCTGGAGAAACTGGTGGACTATGAACTGGGACGGGGAGAATCCACTGGCGAGGAACCACCCCATGTGAAACTGATGAGGGAGAAAAAACTGGCGGACTACGAACCATCTGCCGATGTTGGGCACCTCCGATGGTATCCTAAGGGCCGTCTCATCCGTGACCTCCTATCAGATTATGTTTACACCCTGGTAACTGACCGGGGGGCCATGCCCGTGGAAACACCCATAATGTACGACCTGGCTGATGAGGCCATCCGGGTACACGCTGAAAAATTCGGAGAACGGCAGTACAGAATGACCAGCGGTAAAAAAGACTTAATGTTACGATTTGCCGCATGTTTCGGAGCATTTAGAATTCTAGCCGACTCATTTTTAACCTGGAAAAACTTACCAGTTGGTATTTACGAGCTTTCCACCTACAGCTTCCGTTTGGAGAAAAAAGGAGAAGTTGTGGGTTTGAAAAGACTCCGTGGATTCACCATGCCCGACCTGCACACAGTTTGCAGTGATGTGGAACAGTCTCTTCAGGAATTTGAAAGCCAGATTGAGATGTGCAAGGGTACCGGTGAAGACCTGGATGTTAACTACGAGGTAATCTTCCGGGCCACCGCCGACTTCATGGAAGAAAACCGGGAATGGATTAACCAGGCCGCAGCCCGCATTGGTAAACCAGTACTGATGGAAATCCTCCCAAAACGTAAACATTACTGGATATGTAAAATGGACTTCGCAGCCCTGGATGCACTTGGACGGCCTATTGAAAACCCTACCATTCAAATCGACGTGGAAAGTGGGGAAAGATTCGGAATCACCTACATAGATTCAGAAGAAAAGGAACATCATCCGTATATACTGCACTGCAGTCCAACTGGAAGTATTGAAAGGGTTATATGCAGTTTACTGGAAAAATCGGCTCTGGACATGAAGGATAAAGTGCCAATGTTACCGGTATGGCTGGCCCCCACCCAGGTACGGGTCATACCCATTGCCGAAAGACACAACGAATACGCCCACAAACTGGCACAGCAAATCGAAGATGCCCGTATAAGGGTGGACGTGGATGACCGGCCAGAAACAGTGGGTAAAAAGATTCGAAATGCCGGAGGAGAATGGGTTTCCTATGTCATAGTGATTGGGGATCGTGAAATGGAAGCAGGTTCTGAATTAACCGTTAATGTCCGTGAAACCGGTCAGAAAGTATCCATGGGTCTCCAGGAACTTATAGAGGTCATACAACTGGAGACCAAAGGGATGCCCTTCCGTCCTCTGCCCTTGCCAGTGGACCTTTCCCGCCGGGTTAACTTCTAAAAACGTTAACTTAAACCTTTTTTAAAAAACAAGTATCACCATAGATTAAAAAGGATAATCACATGGAAAAAGTTCCTTTATCTGAACTGGAAGCAAGAATAAGTTCTTTCCGGAACATGATGGCGGTTTCGAATCCAGAATGGGAAATAGCCGCGATTTTCAGTAAAATCAACCAGTACTACTTCACCGGGACCATGCAGGACGGCATGCTCATTATCCCTCGAGAAGGAGAGCCCACTCTATGGGTAAGGCGCAGTTACGAGCGATCCCAGGACGAATCACTCTTCCCCTCCATTAAACCCATGAAAAGTTTTCGAGATGCTAAAAAAGAGTTTAAAACTCTTCCCGATACAGTGTACCTGGAAACTGAAGTAGTGCCCCTGGCCCTGTACCAGCGCTTTAACAAGCACTTCCCATTTAAAGATTTCAAACCCGTTGATCAACAACTGGCCACGGTAAGGGCAGTTAAAAGTAATTATGAACTCTCTCTCATGAGGAAATCAGGAAAAATCCATCAGCGCGTGGCAGAAGATCTGTTACCGGACGTGCTGCAGGAGGGCATGAGTGAGGCTGATCTGGCGGTTACAATCTTCAAAACTTTGGTAGAAGAAGGGCATGATGGCTTAACCCGTTTTGGGATGTTCGATAATGAGATGGTGGTGGGACATGTTGGTTTTGGTGATAGTTCCATTTACCCCACCTATTTTGACGGTGCCAGTGGAACCAGGGGTTTAAGCCCGGCAGCACCAGTTCTGGGAAGCCGCCAGCGAAAACTTAAAAAAGGCGATCTGGTATTTGTGGATGTGGGGTGTGCTTTTAACGGTTACAACACTGATAAAACCATGACCTACATGTTCGGTAGTTCCCTACCGCAACACGCCATAGAAACCCACCATAAGTGTGTAGAAATACAGAATGAGATTGCAAAAATGCTTAAACCCGGTGCAATCCCCTCCCAGATATACCACAGAATAATGGACAACCTGGATGAAGATTTTTTGGAAAACTTCATGGGTTTCGGCCCGCGTAAGGTGAAGTTCCTGGGACATGCCATTGGCCTACTGATTGACGAACTCCCGGTAATTGCTGAAAGATTCGACCAACCACTCCAGGAAGGAATGGTGTTTGCAGTGGAACCTAAAAATGGAATTGCGGGTGTGGGCATGGTGGGGATCGAAAATACCTTCATTGTAACCCCCCGTGGAGGGGAATGTATCACCGGTGATAATCCGGGCCTGGTCCCTGTTTTTTGATTTCTTTAAATTTTTATTATTTTTCCAATTTTTTCATAAATGCCTTTAAATCCCCTTATTAACGCGCTACAAACTATAAATATTATAACTTATAACTTATACTTATAACTTATAATTCAAGATAATTATGGAGAACCATTATGGCAGAAATAATATCAATACTCAATCAGAAGGGAGGTTGTGGTAAAACCACCACTGCAGTAAACCTCTCGGCAGCACTAGCACTTTTAGGAAAGAAAGTTCTGGTAATTGACATGGACCCCCAAGCCAATGCCACCACTGCTTTTGGAGTGCAAAAGAATGAAGAAAATTCTGTTTACCGGGTCTTGACCGGGGAACAAACCATGGATCAAGCCATTGTCCCCACTGAAATTTCAGGACTGGACGTGCTTCCCAGCCACATTTCCCTTAGCGGGGCGGAAGTAGAGTTAAGTAAAGATATTGGGTTTCCCTTCATACTGAAGGAGTCCGTGGATGGCCTTCTGGATGATTACGACTATGTGTTGCTGGATGTGCCTCCTTCTTTGGGTATACTAACCATCAACTCCCTGGTGGCTGCCGACAGTGTGATTATTCCAATCCAGGCAGAATTCTACGCACTGGAAGGAATGGCTGATCTGTTAGATGCCATGAACCTGGTGGAAAGTCGTCTAAAGAGTCCATCACCAATTAAAGGAATATTAATCACCCTTTATGATTCTCGAACCAGGCTGGGAAGGGATGTCTACCGTAATGTTAAACAGTACTTCGGAGACCGGGAGTACATCTTCAAAACTACCATTCCCCGTAATGTGAAACTGGCCGAGGCCCCTAGCCATGGAAAACCATGTATAATCTACGATGAGGAATGTATAGGCACTGAAGCCTACAATGACCTGGCTAAAGAATTCCTCTCATTGAGTAATGATCTGGAGGACAATAAATGACGGCTAAAAAGGGTGAAAGTGCGCTGGGAAGGGGATTAGATGCCCTGATTCGTAAAGAAAAGCCTGAAGAGGCAATGCCAGTAGAAAAAAAACCTGTAAAAAAGAAGACCACTAAAACAGTTTCCAGGACTTCCAAGGCTAAAACCTCTCCTCAACCCCGGAAAACCAAAACCAGTGAAGATCCAAATAAAATCATTGTGGATGGCGTAATCATGGAGGTACGTAAGAATCCTCGGATATCTTTATGGTCTGCCAGATCTGCTGCGGTTTTGAGGTTTTTGAAGAATACTAAACCAGCATTCAGTATAAGTAAAGAGGCTTCAGCACTCATTGAGGAAGCAGTGCAACAGAAATATCCTGAGATATGGGAAATGTTTGAAAAGGAAAATTTTTGAATATAACTCCTTAACTGGAGGCGGTTAGTTATAAGTTATAATTAATTATAAGTTAGAACTTATTAGTTATAACTTATAACTCTATTATTCCGGTGAAATTCTTATCAGGTGAAATTCTTATCAAAAATATTAATTTTTAAATAGATCACAGGGTTTTTAAAAGGAAAGGGTGGTCTGCCGGGCATGGTTCAACTGGAGGAATGGTTCGGCTCTTTTTACCACCACTCCAATTTTTTTCAGTTCATCCATTTCAGTGAACTTCACTCCCCTTCTCCGGTTTTCAATGATCCTCTGAGCTGATTTTTTACCAATACCCGGGACCCGCATCAAATCTTTCAGGCTGGCTTCGTTCACTTCCACCGGGAATAAATCGGGATGTGATTGGGCCCAGAGCATTTTAGGGTCTTCATCCAGGATCAGAAAACCTTCCTCATCCAGGGTAATCTCATCCAGGGAGAAACCATAGGAATTCAGAAGAAACTGGGCCTGATATAGGCGCGGGCTTCGTTTTTCCTCCGGTTGTGCATGACCTTCAAGAGGAGTATCTTTAAGAGGTTCAAAGGGGCTTAAATAACTTAAATTAATATTCAGGTGTTTGTGTAGCCACTGGGCACGTTTTAAAACATCATGATCTGTTTCATTGTTGGCTCCCACAATGAGTTGGGTGCTCTGGCCCGAGGGGGCCATTTCAGGGTGACGTCTTTTCAAACGTCCAATCCATTTCATCCTACGCAGAACATCGTTATGATAATCCTTGGTACTGGTGAGCTCCTGGAAACCGGTTACCGTGGCTGATTCAAGGTTCACGCTTACCCGGTCTGCCAGGCTCATGGCCCTTTTGATCATATCATAGGAAGCTCCCGGAATCACCTTAAGGTGTATGTAACCCTGGTATTCATACTCTAAACGCAATTTACGGGCCACCTCTACCATGTTCTCCATGGCCACATCAGAGTCACCCGGCATCCCTGAACTTAAAAACAGGCCTTCTGCATAGTGGTTCTGGTAGTAGTGAAGAAAAAGTGATATTAACTCTTGGGGTGAAAATTCAACCCTATCAAAACGGTTATGACAGTGATTAATACAGTAATTACAATCACTGGTGCAATGATTGCTCATTAAGACCTTAAAAAGTGGAACCTGACACCCGCTCTGTGTGTGGGCATGATAAATCCCGGGTAACTTGGGAGAAGTAAAATTCTCCTTATTTAGACTGACATAGTTGCAGAGATCATGCTGGGAGGCTTCACCCAGAATTCGAAGTTTTTCCATCTCCATACAGACTTATTCTATATCCATTAAGGTACATAAAAATTTAGAGAGTGCAGATGCAAAGTAACCTTTCTATGGTAAGAATAATTATTTTTCAGTTTTCAAATTTTCTTTGTTCAAATATATCATAAAATCAAGTTTTTTAACATAAAGGTATGCTTATAATTTTAAAATAATATTTTAAGAGAAATTTCTCCACGAAACAATGGAAATCTTTATAATTAGGGTGAACAAAGATATTATGTACAATTTAAGGGAGGTAATAAAAAATGGCCAAAAATCCAATTATAGCAGCGATATTGTCTTTCATAATCCCTGGTTTAGGGGAAATATACGTAGGAAAGACCATGATGGGAATTGTATTTGTTATTGTAGCACTGATATTGTCTGCAGCCATATACATGGTAACATTTTATGCATGGATAATATACATAGTCCTTTGGTTATACGCTATATATGATTCTTACACAAGTGCAAAAGCGTTAGAATAAGTTTTTAACCATTTGTTTTATTTTTTTTTATTTTTATTTTTGAATAATCTCACCACTTTCTGGTCACCTTTTTATAAAAGACAGTTCTTAATTAGAAACATGAGATTAGTACTGGCAGGCACAGGCAGTGCCGTGGGGAAAACCACCATCTCTACCGGGATAATGAAGGCTCTTTCCCAGGAGAGGGAAGTTCAACCCTTCAAGGCAGGCCCTGATTATATTGATACTACCTATCACACTTTGGCCACCGGCAACGTCAGCCGTAACCTGGATTCCTTTTTCATGAGTGACGGTCAGATCCGGGAAGCTTTCGAAAGAGGTTTAAAGATTTCCAATTCTGACATGGGAATTATAGAGGGGGTAAGAGGTCTTTACGAGGGAATAAGTCCTACTGGAGATGTGGGAAACACGGCATCCATTGCCAAGGCACTTAACGCCCCGGTGATTCTAATTCTCAATTCTCGCAGTCTGGTGAAAAGCGCGGCGGCCATTGTCATTGGGTTTAAAACCCTGGATCCCAGCATCAGAATCGAAGGTGTTATCCTGAACATGGTTAAAAACAGGAAGCACTACCTCAAAACCAAGGAAGCCGTGGAAAAACTGGCCGACACGCCGGTAATTGGGGGTATTCCCCGGGATGATTTCATCACAGTGGAGCAGCGCCACCTGGGATTGGTGCCTGCCGTGGAAAGGGAGAACATCAAGAAAAATATTGAAGACTGGGGCCGGGTCATGGAGGAAAACATCGACCTGGACACACTCACCAGTATAATGAAGGGGGCCGGGAAATTACCCATGGGCAGGGAACCTCTTTTCCAGCAGGAACACAGTGGCCGGGTGAAAATGGGCATAGCCCGAGATGAAGTGTTCACCTTTTATTATCAGGATAATTTAGAGGCTTTGGAATCTAATAATGCTGATCTGATCTATTTCAGTCCGTTACATGATGAGGAAGTGCCTGATGTGGATGGGATCTACATTGGGGGTGGTTATCCCGAGATATTCGCCCGGGAACTGGAGGCCAATCAGGCCATGCGCCACTCCCTGAAGCAGTTCCACCAGGAGGAAAGGCCCATATATGCTGAATGTGGAGGGCTTATGTATCTAACTCGTTCCATAAACCAGCACCAGATGTGTGATGTTTTTCCCTATGACTCCCATATGACCAAGAAACCCCAGGCCCTAAGTTATGTTATTGCCCGGGCCGCCCATGACAACATCATCATTCCTGAAGGAGAAGTCTTCCATGGACACGAATTCCACTACTCCAAACTGGAACTGGATGGAACCCAACCAAAATTTGCTTTTGATATCTTAAGGGGTCGTGGAGTCACTGAAAACCGTGATGGTCTAATGAGTAAAAACACCCTGGCCAGTTACGTGCATACCCATGTGGCAGCTTGCCCCTCCTTTGCCAGTAGATTGGTGAGGGCAGCCGCCGATGATCAGTAATGGAAGATTGCAAAGTTCAAAAAACCTTTTCAAGACTTAAAAATCTAAAAAACACTTTTTTCTATGTTTTTTAATAGTTTCTACTGTAGAATTAATTGGGTTGTTCTTACTTAAATAACCTGAATTTTTAGTATAACCTGGATTTAGATTTCTACTGTAGACTTGAATACGTTGTATTTTCACCCACCTAAATATTCTACTGTAGAATTAATTTGGTACTACATTAATCCTCTATGGTCTCATTTTTGGAAAAAATCAGTGATAAATCAGTGAAAACTAAAAAGTTTATAAATAAGTGAAATAAAGGAGTTAGACATATAACACTTAAAATAATTTTTAAAGCTCACAGATTATTCTGGAAGAATAAAAAAAGACTGGAAATATCCTTATTCAATTATCCGAAAAAAAATTAAATTTGTTTCAAGGTTTGTTTCATAGAAAATTAAATTTGTTTCAGGTGTATTTCAAGGATATTAAGAGATTAAATTCAGGAGACTGATTCATGAAATTTAAAAGCGTTGATCTTTTTTCACCTTACATCCTGGTGATAATAATAGCCATCTATGTGGGACTGGCGGCAATAGCCTACCAGGAACATTTAAGGAATCTTCAATGGATTTCCAGCACCACCTGGCTCTACGTATTAATGGGGACCCTGTTTTTCGTGGCCGGAGTATTTCTGCCTAAATTCATTTACAACCGCAGTGCAAAACTCAAATCACTGTGGGGAGGGGACACGGTTACTCCGGAAAATTCAGCACCATGGTACAACAAACTCCGTATCCTGCTGGATGAACGGGTGGTACTGACCGTAGCAATCATTGGTATCGTACTACAGATTGTGAACCTCTACCTCCTGGGGGGTATACCCATCCTGAGCGGATACCTGAAATTCAAGGCCACCACGGATCTCTGGCGATTTGCTTATCCCATATTTCTACCAGCCATCACCATTCTACTGGCTAAATACCCTCGGAAATGGTACTATCTCCTTTTCGTTATTGGCCTGGCAGTTTTCGCCATCAACGGTTACCGAACCACCACCATGGCCATACTCATCAGTGGCTTTGTAACCCTGTACTACACCCGGAAGATGAAAACCAGTCACATACTGATTGCTATTTTATTAATCGGATTAGTGGGAGTAGCCGCTGGTTACATAGCGGTAATGTCCATCCAATGGCAGCAATGGTCCCTGAATCCACTGCAACTGGTAGCTTACCGTGCCGGGTTCACCATGATGGTCTTTGACAAGATCGTGCACATGGCCGGAGCCACTGCCGGAGACCTGTTCCAGCAGGCATTTTCTACCGGACATCCCCGGGTTACAGTGGGGCAAGTAGTTCTCAACTACCCTGTATCGGGGAGCACACCCACCACCAGTATAACCTCTACTATATTCGGACCAGCAGTACTGGACTTTGGATTCTACGCCATGGCCCTGCAGATGTTCATAATTGGGGCAGTGCTTAGAATAATATACGCCACACAGGTAAAGGCCAACGGGGCATTCACTGCCCTGTACGCTATTGTGTTAACTCACACCATGATATGGGTGGAAACCGGTCCCACAGACAGCGTGGTTTATCTGTTCTACCTATTGGCTCTGGTGGCCGTGGCATTATACGCAACTCAACTGGGGAGAAGCAAAAAAACTAAGGCTATATAGCTCCTATGCCTTTTAAGAGTCCAATAAAATTTTTAATAAATATTGAGGTTCAATAACCTCTTTTTCTATTTTTAAAATAATAATGGATTTTTTTACACTGGAAATACACCTCTTTTATTTAGAGTATGGATTCCCCACTTTCAAAAATAGGGAAAAATATTTCTAAAAAAAAGTGGTGAAGAGTTTTTACAGGTTTAATTTAATGTATAATTCATTTAATGTCTAAACTGTTTAAAATCAGTTCCATGTTCTGTTTTTCACTGTTGTACTCATCACGGGGAACGTTAATGATAATGTTGTAGGTGGTGTTGTTCTTGACGAAGACCATATCTTCAAACCGCATATCTTTAAAGAAGAACATGATATCACTACCTTTAAATATGGTCCGATGGGCGGTTTGATTATCTATCACCAGTGTATCCTCTGATATTTTTTCCCAACCAGGATAAACAGTATTATTCCGCTCTTTAAGCACTCCTTCTTCCGACATACCATAATTGGGGGTGATGGTTATCTGCAGTTGAGTGTAGTAATCCTTGCTAACCACGATGCTGGGACCGGTATTATCATTGGATATTGTCACTTGCCAGTTGGCCGGGTAATCAAAGCTTACATCATTAAAGGTGAAATTTTTCGTGGAGTTACTCGAAGAAAGGGGATTGTAATAATTAATACAACCAGAGGTAAAAACGACCAAAATCAGAAATCCAATTGTTAAGAGAATGTAATTACGACCACTGCCCACAGAAATCACCACAAAGAAATAGTATCTTATTATATTTAAATATATTTATAATAATCTGGAAATTATTGGCTCTGTCAAAAACTTGGGGGTTAAAT
>NZ_JARVXG010000050.1:0-7500 GCF_029848115.1 Methanobacterium formicicum
AGAAACTTGAAAAAACTAAGACCCTAAAACTATTAATTCACTATGACTATCCCTTCTCTAAATAAGTCCTAACTATCACTAATTTAAAAATTGATTTAAAGATATTCAAAAGCTTAAAAATTAGAATAAAAAAATATTTAGATAAAAAAAGGTTAAAAAATATATTTTTATAGTTATGGGGGTGTGGTGCTTTTTTTCTTGGAAGAATAATACCCTTTAAGTGAGGGAAGGGTGTTGAATATTTTTCGCACGGCTTCCCACTGGTCATACTCCTCACTTATGACCACTACATGTGCGGGGGGATGTATCTTCCTTATGCGGAGGATGCTAAGTGTTGCATCCTCTTTCACCGATACTAAAACCGCTATTTTAGCTTTAGACCTTAATTTATCCTTCATTATGCTTTTTGCATATTCATCCGCCAGTTTATTCTTGATTATCCGGGGGGATCCGTTAATTTTTAGTCCGGCATGTCTTTCAATGTCTGCCAGACTGTTGAGGAGTTTGGCCTGGGATTCTGCCCGGATTAATATTAAGCTCATGGTTTACCTCCTTCTCTTAAGGAAAGAGTTGATTAACGAGCTGCGGAACAAAACCAGTATTATCAGTATCAGTCCAATTGCAGTTTGTATGCTTCCTACAATGTCCAGTACTGATGAACTTATGGGTAACTCCCAGGAAGGGGAAGTTCGACCCTCAGGCAGGGCTTTGTAGTAAACCCCAACTGCACGGGTACTTTCCACCACATTTATGTCTTTAGGTTCCACGTAGTTCACTCCGACCAGGTTACCATTGTTTATGGCGTTGTTTATGGTGGTGGCTATGGCTGTGCTGTTGTACCCATTTTTCTTAACTGAGTAATCCACCAGTTCTTCCGTGGTTTCATAAACACCGGCAGCATCAGTACCATACACTGAAACCAGTGTACTGTTACTGGTTACAGTGAGTTTATCTGCCAGGGCATCGTAGGCATAAATGGTTTTCAGTGCGGTCCCATCATAGGGACAGGTCTGGTAATTTTCAGCAGCAGGATATGCAACGCTCCATCCACAAGTAGGACATTCTTTGGAGTATTCTTCATCCATGGGGTAACCGGTGGTGTTCATTTTGGAAGGAGTAAACATATCTCCGGTGGTTAAGGAAGACACCAGGTTATCCCCACCTCCACCGTACTTTTCACCAGATTCCTTGGCTACCTTTTCCATTGCTGCACCCAATATCTCCGTGGATGGATATCCATCTCGGATCATCTTACCAATCATAACTGCAGTTTCCTGACGCACAGTTTCAGCAGTACCATATTGAGGATTACCATGGGTGTTACGCAGGTGTATTATTGCTCCTTTCTGTCCTGCGGGAAGTGTGGCCAGCCCTCCTGATACAGGGGTGGCAGTTATGGTTCCATTATTGTCCACTGTCACCACGTAAGCATCGAAGGATCCTCCCACTGCTGCCCCAATGGTGGGTCCTCCAGTCATTACCCTGATACCAGAGTAACTGCTGGCAGCACTGGCAGCTTCGGATGCGGTGGCCCCGTTATTCAATCTTTTAATGGTTTCCACAATTGCTGCCAGTCGGGGTGTACTGTTTCCTTCCCCACCAGAGAGAACTGCGAAATGATTCTCTTTGGACATGATAAATGTGGACTGGAACATGTTAGTAGCAAAGGACATACTGCCTGCGGCAGCTCCATTGGGATCTTTTCCCGTGGGATCCGTGATGATTACTATGTTGCAGGTGGCGGCTGAAGTGTTAATCAATAACGCCAGAGTCACCAGAAGTACTAGAATTTTTTGTAATTTGTTCCGATTCATCTTGGTTTCACCTTAAATAATTTTTCACTTCATTCCACCAATCAACCACTGGTTTGATTTACCTGTACAGTTGAAAAGTCTTCTACTACATTAACGGTTAATATTCCCGTGTTTTTATCCAATTTCACATCAACCGCTTTAATAGGAGCTACAGTTGTACCGGGTAGCGTGGATAACATGGCTGCCTGCCGCGCATTTTCCAGGGCTTCATTCAAGGGAACTTTTCTTTTGCTGGTTATGAGGGTGTCCCCCTGGATATAACTTCCTGATCTAAAACCCACATTGGCAATGTTGGTTTTTATAGATTCAGTGGGTACAATGTCGTTTCCTTTGACTATAACTCCAGATATGGCCACTCCGTTTTCAGTTCCATTGGATGAGGCATAGGACATGTAGGACATTAGTCTCCCGGAGGTGATAAGAATGAATGCCAGCATTAAAATAATCAGGGTATCTCTTCTTACCTTTATGAACATGTTTTTTTCACCTGTTTTTGGTCATTTAGAAGTTTTAAACATTTATTAATTTACTCAGAATTCTATTTTTGTAGATCTAACTATTTTTGTGAATCAATGAAAATCTTAATTTTTTCTTTATATTTAACTGCTGCTTCCCCAATACATATTAGGGCATCGGCATCACATTCCAATCCCTTTTCAAGTCCTCGAACTACCTGTTCTTCTGTAGCTCCCAGGGTGCCTTCACGGAATTTTTCAGGTTCCTCAGTGGTTAATATGATTTTGCCAGAGGAAATATAACTTTCTGCGGCCAGCCGTGAATAGTAAGAAGCAGGTATGATGAAATCCGCGTTGGCCAGTGTTCGTTCCATAATTTCATTATCTCCAGATTTGCCCGATTCTGAGGAGATGGTTATAACCACGGCTATCTTATTGTATGTTTTATTAAGTTCCCGGAGTACAGTTTCAACTCCCGAAGGATTATGACCGTAATCCACTATCAAATCCCGATTTTCATCCTGGTGAATATATTCTAAACGTCCAGGAACTCCCTTAAATGTGGGGAGGTAATTTTTGATTTCTTCCAGTGGTATTTTCAGTATTTCATGGGCCACGGCAATGGCTCCTAGGGCGTTGTAAACATTGTGCAGCCCGGTGATTCCCATTTCCATTTTAATTTTTTCCTGGGAAGTTTGGAGAAGGAAACTGTTACCCTGGATAGCAGTGGCCAGGTAATCTGGTGTGGGACGTTTTAAACCGCACTGGCAGTGATAATAACCTACTCCTGATAGAGTTTCCTTTAGGGTGATTTCTTCTCCGCACCAGCATTCTTTTTTACTCTCACCTTGTACTTCATGGTCAACTCCAAAGGTGATCACCTTTCCCTGGTAATTAATATGGGATATTAATCCCCATATAGCAGGATCATCTCCATTGACCACCACTGTTTCACCACGGAGCTTTTCCAGGAGTTCCCCTTTGATCAGACTGTAGTGCCTGAAATCATGACCGTTATTCAGGTGGTCGGGGTTAATGTTGGTTATAACTCCACAGGAGGGGTAGCAACGATCTAATATGAACTTCAAATCTCCGGTGTTCCCTTCGGTACCAGTTTCTACCACGGCAATATCCCCCTTCAACCGGCACTGTAAGGGGGGAATGTAATCTATATTTCCCTGAAGAGTTCTAAATCCATGTTCCGTGGGTTTCAGTCCGGCACTGTAACAAAAATGCTTCAGTAAAGTGGTGGTGGTTGTTTTCCCATTGGTCCCGGTGACACAGATAACTGGTTTATTGGGATGGATCTGTTGCAGAAGTTTTTCCACATCTAGAAGTTGCGCTGGGCTGTCTTTTATCTTCTGGAACAGGTTCGAAGTTTTAGGGAGGCTGGGTGGGGGGATTATATAAGTTGATGAATTGAAAAATATTTCAGGATGTTCATTAAGGTAAATTTGCGAGTTATAATCCTTTAAAGTGTAAAGGAAAGGGCAGTTTTTCGCGCTGTGGATGTCAGTGCCCATCACCCTTTGACCGTGGTCCATCAGGACCCGGGCAACCAGGTTTCCCACAACTCCGCAGATACCAATAACTCCAAAGGTTTCCATTTCAGTGAAGGGAATCTTCTCCATCTGGGATGAATGTTTGTCCATATCTGTACTCATTTTTTTTAACACCGGTTTAAGTTCCTATATTTTATTTTTATTCCCTAAATACCTATATCATTTAACTTGGTTTTTGATTAATAATATTCTGTGATTAGTAAGAGAATTTTTCGGTGAAGTAGAGAATCTGGTAACCTAAATACTACGGGGAGGAATCCAAACTTCTACTATTTCCTTGTAAGTTGTTAAGGTCTTTAGCTAAGGGAGTATAATAAACAAGATTATCTTTATCTAACTTAATAAATTCACTTATAAAAAATCTTCTTTTACCATAACAGACCAGAAATAAACTCATTATTGATTTATCATATCCTTCAAAATACTGGCTGCAGGGTCCATTCCCTGAGCCCCAATAAGAAGAATAGTATCCTCTTTTTTGGTAGATTTTAAAGCTTTTTCTAATGATTCACTGAGAGTTTCACAGTGGAGGTAATTAATTCCTTCCTTGTGCAGCACCTCTATAAATAACTTTTTCTCCCGGGGTTTAACCCAGTTGGCGTTATCCACCACATCTTGGCTGCTGGTTAATATTAAGTTGTAATCAATACCTTTTATGGCGTCGGCAACAGCCTGGGCATTCAATTGGTTAAGGGAAGTTCCACGGGAACCTCTGATAGCACAGACCAGGTGAAGTTTTCCTGATGTCAACTGGGCAGCACTGTTAATAGTAGCCTTTATACCATCAGGATTGTGAGCAAAATCATCAATAATAAGGGGGTCAGTGTTTAAAATACTAAACCTACGTTTTAATGGTTGGTATGATTTAACGGCTTTTTTAATAATATTTGGATTAATATTTAGGGCTAATGCTGTACTAACTGCTGCCAGGGTATTTTGAATGAAATGGGGGCTTTTAAAGGGAAGATCTTCGGTGGGAATTAACAGGGTGTCCTGGTAGAAAATTCCCGGCTCCTGGTATTCAACATCAGTGTGGGAACCATAGAATGTTACCTGTGCCTCAGATGGTACCAGTTGCTGCATGTTCCGTATTACCGGGTCATCATGGTTTAAAACAACAAAATCTCCTCTAAAACCATCCAGTACTCCTGAAATTTCTTTTGATGCTTCCTCAATAGTATTCACCAGGCCAATATGGTCCAGTGCCACGTTGGTTAGAACTACTATTTGGGGCTGGATAGCATTGGTCATGAGACGAGCATGATCTTTCATGTTCCTATTTTCCCATCCCTGGACTTCGGAAACCTCCAGGGCAACGGCATCCATATCTTTAAACTCGGCAATCTGCTTGGCAACCATGGGATCGATCAGGGTGTTAAACTCAGATTCAGAATCAGTATTGGTATGGGTGATGTAACCAGCTTCCTGGAGAATGGTGTAGATCATATGGGTGGTGGTGGATTTCCCATTGGTGCCGGTGACCACTATCCTTAAGGAATCGGGGGCGAATGTTTCCAGAGCCCAGCTTATGGCAAATGCATTGGCCAGTTCAATCTTTTCAGTTAAAATAAGGGGAATATTAAGTTTTTGAGCTATATCCAGGGCACTATTCCGGGCATCCTGGGTTACAACACAGGAAGCACCCTTACTTGAAGCTATTTCCACTCCAGTTTCATCAATCCAGTGTCTTATGACTGCATCTCCCTTTTTAGCATCTTTAAGAATGTTAAAAATGCCAGTTATTGGTTGATCTGCCCCGATTAATTTACCATGGCACTGTCCAGCCAGATAAGCAGTGGTAAGTCCTCTCATTATGTTGCCTGTTGTTTTCCTAAATATTTCCATTCATCAATGTTGTTTTACATTTATCCGTGCCTTTTAATGTCCGCAGATATTTTACCACAGGAATTGGTAGATTAAAATGGCTGCTACGCATATGATCAGGGTAGTTGACCAGTAAAGGGCAATTATCTTTTTCTCACTAAGGCCCTTGTAGTGCAGGGTATGATGTAAGGGTTCCACTGGCAATTTAATGATGTGTGAACGGTGCATTAGACTGACCACTACTGAGATGATGGGTATGGCCAGGGCAATTACTGCAAAGTAAATCACGTCCCCTACAAAACCCGCAGTAATGTAGCCGGCTCCCAGGGCAAAGGAACCAGTATCCCCCATGATTATAATGGCAGGATAATGGTTGAAAACTAAAAAACCAACAGAAACTCCGGTTAACACTCCAAATGGAATTGCTGCAGCGGGATTTCCAGTGATTATGGCGAAAATGGCACAGGAAGCAGAGGCAATAGCCAGTATCCCTGCGGCTAATCCATCCATTCCATCTATGAGGTTTACGGAGTTAATTGAACCTATAACTCCAAAGATTACCAGGGGAATAATGAAAATTCCTGCTTCAAATCCCAAAACTGAAGAACTAACTGCACCAGTGGCGGCCAAGAAGATTCCCAGAACAATCTGGGCAATTATTTTATCCCTTTCTGTTCCTTCAGTTTTAATTGGCGTTTCGCCAGTTATTTCAATCTTTCCATCATTCAATAAACTTGGAAGGTCCTCTTTAGCCTTGGGTGTTGCTACTCTGGCTTCTTCACCGGGTTTAAGTGTCAGACGACCAATGGTTATGGGATGGGTAGCTATGTTACGGGCCACCTTCTGCACTTCCTTGATCTTAAGTCCCAAAAGATCATCCAGCAACCCCACCAGTCCCGCGCTTAACATAATAAGCACGGTAAGCACCAAATTTTGTTCATGGAAAAAAACAGCAGCAGCCAGTGCCGCACCCAGCAGCATGGCCAGACCACCCATGGTGGGGGTCCCGGTTTTATGCCGGTGTTCAGTTACTATGGGACTATCGGTTACACCGGCATTAATGAGTATCTTGCGTACGAAGTAAGTAAAAAATATTGTAGCCAAGGCTGTCAAAATAAAGGTTAAAATTAGCATCTCTGTATCGCTCAATGTACCACCTAATTATTATAATCAATTATCAAATTTATTACACTAATCACATCTTGAAATTATCTCAATAACTATATCCAACCCAATAACTCATATTCCAAATAATTTCATTTATCAATCAAATAGAGAAGTTATCAATAAATATGATATGTTTTTTTTAATATCAGAATTTCCCTTTTTTATAATTACGCATTCAATCAATCTATTTACTTATAACTTCCCTATAATGTTTTATTATTTTTAATCTTCCGGGGTCATTAATCTAGGTAACCCCATGAAAAATATTTGACAATTTCATTTAAATAATCTAAATTAAAGCTCTATTTCTGTGTAGGTCCATTTTATTCACGTGTAGTTTTATCTGTGTGTTAAATTTATTCTACCTGCAGGTTAAGATTTTTAGCAGTCTGCAGTACTTCTGCCTCAGTTCTCCCCCGGATGGTAATTCGCTGGTGGTTTTCTGGACCGTGGATTACCCAGCTATTATCCCCCTGGAACTTGCGGTACTGGTAATTGTTCCTCTCCATGGGGTATTTTCCTACAGGTACTTCCAGAGCGCAGTAATCTTTCATGCGTTCCTCTACCTGGCGGGCATTCCAGGATCCGGTGGCCATGTCCACCAGTTCACAGAGGGGGTGGATATCACAGGATGCAGCAGTTAAGTAACGGGTGCCACTGGGGCGGGTGTTAATTTCC
>NZ_JARVXG010000050.1:12500-27500 GCF_029848115.1 Methanobacterium formicicum
GCTGGAGAATATGCCATCTGGATTGCAGATAAGAGCCTTTCGCAAATAATAGTTCTAAATGTAGTTGATACTTCTTACCTTCGCTCTTTACCCCAGAGAGATTTAGAATTGAGTTTGGAAAATGAGTTCCAGGAAGAGGGTAATGCCGCGGTGCAAAAATTCTCACAAACACTTGAAAAAAGCCAATGTGAGGGTAAATGCAGCATCCCTATGGTTTCCATGATTAAAAAAGGTAAACCTGCCCAAGAAATTGTAAAAACCATTGAGGAAGAAGGGATTGATCTGGTGGTCATTGGTGCTTCCGGTAAACATGGGTTCAACCGACTGTACCCCGGAAGTGTAACTGAAAGTGTGGTGAGATTAGCCAGTTGCCCGGTACTGGTGGTGAAATAGGTGGAGTGGCTATTTACACTTTATTTTTTCTTCAAAAAATAAACCACTCATTAAGGCTATAACTTAACTTAAATAAGATCAAGGATTCCAATTTTGTAAAAATGAGTGTATAGTAATTATATTGGCAAATAAATATATTAAAATGCTTACCATATCTCTTAAACCTTTAAAATTTTGTATCCATTTTTCCACAACCTTTATATTGTAGGTGTTTCTATCAATACAAGTTGAATTGGATATGTCACTTAAGTTTAATTGTGGCTTAAAATCTTCATTAATAGAATACAATCCGGTTTGTGGGAGTAACTCCCTTTACAACATTTATAAATTGCAACAAGTCCTACTCAAAACCCTTAAAAAAAGTGGAACTTCCAGTAGGATACTAATTTGAACAAAATTTTGTAGATTGTTAAATTTTGGTTAAAGGTGTTATTATGTACATAGTTATAATGGGAGGCGGAAGGGTTGGTTTAACCCTGGCCAATTATCTGGTGACATCGGGAAATGATGTGGCTCTTATAGAGAGTGATAATGGTTTATGTGGAAATGCTGCCGCAGAATTGGATGCTTTAGTGATCTGTGGTAACGGAACTGATGTAAAAACATTGGAAGAGGCAAGTATTTCTGATGCCGATGTTTTTGTAGCAGCCACTGGTAATGACGAGGCTAACTTGCTTTCATGCATACTGGTTAAGGAGTACCCTGTCTCCAAGATCATTGCCCGGGTAAGTAACCCGGACCATGAAGATGCCTTTAAAAAGGTGGGCATCCACCACGTTATCAGTCCAGAACTCACTGCTGCTGGCTATCTGGAGAAGCTCATTAACCGTCCAAAAATTGCCGACCTGATGGTGGTGGGTAAGGGAAATGCAGAGCTTCTGGATATAAGTGTAAATAATTCTAAAATTGTGGGCAAGCGGGTTAGTGATCTGAGCCCTACCGACGATTATATAATTGCAGCTATCCATCAGAACGGTGAAATGTATATTCCTCGTGATGACTGGGTGCTGGAAGAAAATGAAAAAATATCAGTGTTGGTAAAGACCAAAGCCGTCAAAAAGGTCACTTCTATTTTTATTTAAACACAATTTATCGTTTCAAACATAGATTCAAATAATTAAAATCATTATTTTATAATAAATTCAATAAACACTCATTTTTTTAAAAAACATACACTTACTCTGTTAAAAGTCCATCAAATAGGGTATTTGTTATCTTTTTTTTAATTATTTAGTTAATTATTTTTTTAAAAATTAAATTTTAAAGGATTTTCATCCTTAAAAGTGAGAATTGGATTTATATTAAATCGAAGTGTAGAACTCTTTGTAATTCATCCATGTTCAGGTTATCTTCGACTAAATTGGCCAAACGTTCCATGGAAAATTCCCTTAAATCTTTAAAATCATCTTTTTGATAGCCTAAGGGTTCCAAGCCATTACCTATCCTCAGGTAATCAGTGAAGGACCTTCGGAATTGGAAATTGTGAAATATTCCATGGAAATAGGTTCCGGCTGTTAAATCATTCTGAGCACCATCAAAACCAGATTTAGGGTAGTTTCCACAACCTTTAATAACCCTTAGGAGTGGTTTGCAGTCTCCCAGTCTGGATATTCCTTCGTGAAGCTCATAACCATTTAAAACTTCGCCCGTGGTTCTACTAAAAATTCCCTGGCCCACAGGAGTTCCTTGACTCTGGCTGATGATCTTCTCCACTTCTCCGAAGCTGGTTTTAACATCCAGAATTCCCATACCTTCAACACTGCCGATATTTGATTCTTTAAGGGTTCTGTCAATAATTTTTCTCCCTAACATCTGGTATCCTCCGCAGATACCGAAGACCGGTATTTCCTGTGATAAACTGACTATTTCGTCGGCAAGACCCGACTCGGTCAGTGCCACCAGGTCGCTGATACTGTTACGGGTCCCGGGAATGATCAGTGCATCCACATCACCTATGTCCTCCCCAATTTCAATGAGGCGCACCCCGACATCTGGCTCATATTCCAGGGGATCGATATCCGTGAAGTTAGAAATCCGGGGCAGGCGCAGGACTCCCACAGTTATCTGGCCGTGGCTACGATATTTCCGTTCAGATAATGAGGCAGAATCTTCTTCAGGAAGTCTGAGTCCTGGATCAAAGGGTAACACTCCCAGAACTGGAACTCCAACGATCTCTTCAATCTGTCTGATTCCAGGCATAAGAATGTCCAGGTTACCCCTAAATTTGTTTATCACTATGCCTTTGATCCTCTGACGGTCTTCAGGAGGTAACAACTGGAATGTACCGGCAATGGATGCGAAAACCCCTCCTTTGTCAATATCTGCCACTAAGATTACATCCGCATCAGCCAGACGCGCAATCTGCATATTGGCCAGATCCACATCCAGCATGTTTATCTCTGCAGGGGAACCAGCCCCTTCCATGATAATCACATCATAATCCTTCTTCAAAGCATCTAAGGACTCTTTAATAGCCTTCAGGGCCTGGTCACGGAAGTTGTGCTGGTAATGGTAGAAGTTCATATCTCCGGCAGGCTGGCCATGTACAATGACCTGGGAAGTGAAATCTTCCTTGGGTTTGAGTAAAACCGGATTCATATGGTGATGGGGTTCAACCCCGGCAGCATCGGCCTGTAATACTTGGGCCATTGCTATTTCCCTATTTTCAGATGTGGTAAACGAATTCAGCGACATATTCTGGGATTTGAAGGGTGCAACACGATAACCTCTCTGGGAAAACATTCTACAAAGTGCAGCCACCACCACACTTTTACCGGCATTGGATGCAGTTCCCTGAACCATTATACATTTTGTTTCCGCTGATACCATCTTTCATCACTATTTCCTGTATATTATTGGGTTAAATTAAAATTTAAGGGCATCTTCCTTCTCGTTAATTACCATTTTTTTTAAGGTTCTTATTCTTTTTAGTAATTCTTATATTAAGAAACTTTTATATGACATAAAAGGATCAAGATTTAAGATACCCAAAGCAAATGTTCTTATATAAGTTTTACTATAGTCATTAGAGTATATACTATTATAAAAACAGGTTGATTTTTTATCAAATACAAAGTTATGGAGGTTACAAAAGCCTATGGCAAATAATAACCCAAATTCTGAGGTTTCAAACGAAGAAACCCTCAAACCTCGTAGTTATAAAACTTCAGGAGACATAGATGTCCCTGATAGGATCATAGACCAAATAATTGGTCAGAAAGAGGCCGTGGAGACAGTTAAAAAGGCAGCAAAACAGCGCCGTAATGTTCTTCTAATTGGAGAACCCGGTGTTGGAAAATCCATGCTGGCCAAGGGAATGGCTGAATTACTCCCCCCAGAAGAACTTCAGGACATACTGGTATATCCCAACATAGAGGATAACCACAACCCTTTAATAGGAGTTATGCCTGCTGGTGAAGGGAGAAATGTGGTAACCAATTATAAGGTTAAGGCTAAAGGACAGGATGAACGCAAGAACATGTTCATGATTGCCATAATCAGCCTGATCGTGGTGATTGGTTTTGTTCTGCAGCAATACCTGGCGGCAATTATCGCTGCGGGTATAGTTTTCCTGGCCCTGCAGCAGATGAAACCCCGCAGCACAGTAATGGTGCCCAAACTTCTGATTAACAATAACAAGAGAAACATGGCTCCCTTTGTGGATGCCACCGGAGCCCATGCCGGAGCCCTTTTAGGTGATGTGCGACACGACCCTTACCAGTCTGGTGGACTGGGAACCCCTGCCCACGAAAGGGTGGAAGCAGGTATGATTCACAAAGCCAACAAGGGAGTTCTCTACGTAGATGAAATCGGATCCATGCAGATGAAAACCCAGCAGGAACTTTTAACTGCTATGCAGGAGAAAAAATACGCTATCACAGGTCAGAGTGAGACCAGCAGTGGTGCCATGGTTCGTTCTCAGGAAGTTCCCTGTGACTTTGTGCTGGTGGCTTCTGGAAACCTGCATGTCCTGGAGGGAATGCACCCTGCACTTCGAAGCAGGATACGTGGATATGGTTACGAAGTGTTCATGAAAGACTCCATGAAGGACACCCCGGAAAACAGGGATAAACTGGTTCAATTTGTAGCCCAGGAAGTTAAAAAAGACGGACGTATCCCTCACTTCAGCAAAGAGGCAGTTGCTGAAATTATACACGAAGCTCAGCGCAGAGCTGGTAAAAAAGAAGCATTAACCCTCCGATTAAGGGATCTTGGTGGTCTGGTAAGGGCTGCGGGAGACATAGCCAAGGGAGAAAAGGCAGATTATGTCACAGTGGATCATGTGCTCAATGCCAAAAAACTGGCCAGAACCCTGGAACAGCAGATAGCCGATCGTTACATTGTCCAGAGGAAACGTTACCGAGTGTTCAAATCTGAAGGTGGAGAAGTAGGTAAAGTTAATGGTCTGGCCATCATCGGTGATCGTAGTGGTATTATAATGCCGATAGCTGCTGAAGCTGCGCCTGCTCAGAGTAAAGATGAAGGTAAGATAATTGCTACTGGAAAACTGGGAGAAATTGCCAAGGAAGCAGTGCAAAACGTCAGTGCCCTGGTTAAAAAACACACCGGGACCGATATCTCCAATTACGATATACACATCCAGTTCCTCCAGTCCTACGAAGGAGTGGAAGGAGACAGTGCCAGTGTATCTGTAGCCACCGCAGTGGTGTCTGCCCTGGAAAACATACCAGTTGACCAGTCAGTAGCACTAACCGGATCCCTCAGTATCCGTGGGGATGTACTCCCGGTGGGTGGTGTCACCGGTAAGATCGAAGCTGCAGCCGAAGCAGGAATACGCAAAGTTCTGATTCCTAAATCTAACATGGAAGACGTGCTCATTGAGGAACATTACCGTGAGAAAATAGAAATTATTCCCGTGGAAACCTTGAGTGAAGTACTGGAACACGCCCTTATGGGTAAGGGTAAAAAAGGACTTATGGACAAGATGCAGAAGATCACCGATATGGTGCCCAAGGGAATCCTGCAAAAACCTGCCACTAATTAACCAGCAACCGATTAATGTTAGAGGGCTTTTTCTTCCCTCTTAATTAGATGAGGGTTATTTTTTATCCCTCTATTCTTTCTATTTTTTGAGAAATTTTTCAATAAGAATTACACCTGATATAGAATTACACCCGATATGATGATTAATCTAGAGAGGGTATGATAGGTGACTATAAATGTCACCGGCAACATAACACCTAAATAGAAAAGTAAATGTGAGTTTTTCTGATTATTTACATGCTATTTTTAGCCTGGTTTTAGTGTTATAATTGGATGGGCTAATTTTACTTAAAAATTACAAAATCAGTTAAAATATTTTCGATCAAGATTTTACTTGACATCAAGTAATGATCAGCGAAAGGAAGATGAATAAGGAAAGATACCATGGAAAGTTTATTATTTGAAGATTTGGAATTATCCCGTGAAATGAAACGAGCAATTGCAGATATGGGTTTTGAAGAGGCAACACCTATACAATCACTGGTTTTACCCTATGTATTAGATGGTAAAGATGTTATTGGCCAGTCCCAAACCGGTACTGGTAAAACCGCTGCCTTTGGAATACCCCTTCTGGAAAAACTGGACCCCACTGTTCGGGGAGTGCAGGCAGTTATACTCTGCCCCACCAGAGAACTGGCCATCCAAGTGGCCGAAGAAATTAGAAAGTTATCTAAATACAAAAAAACCAATGTCCTACCAGTTTACGGGGGACAACCCATTGAACGGCAAATTAAAGCCCTGAAAAGGGGAGTGCAGATCATCATTGGAACTCCCGGACGGGTGATGGATCATATTCACCGTAGAACACTTAAGATGGACCAGGTGAAGACCATCATCCTGGATGAAGCTGATGAAATGCTGGACATGGGATTCAGGGATGATATAGAATTTGTCTTAGAACAGATACCTGAAGAAAGGCAAATGTTACTATTTTCCGCAACTATGTCTCCAGTAATCCTGGGACTAACCAGAAAATACCAGAACAAGCCTAAAATGCTTAAAGTAGCCCATCAGGAACTCACCGTCCCTGAAATTGAACAGATCTACTTTGAAGTTAAAGAACAGATGAAACTGGATCTGTTGACCAGGCTTATAGACATGAACAACCTTAAACTCACCCTGGTGTTCTGTAACACCAAAAGAAGAGTGGATCGCCTGGTAAACCACCTTCAAACCAGAGGATACTTCGCTGATGGACTGCACGGGGACATGAGTCAGAACCAGCGGGACAGGGTCATGAACAAGTTCCGGAAAGGTCAGATCGAGATACTGGTGGCTACGGATGTGGCCGCCCGGGGAATTGATGTGGATGATGTGGAGGCAGTTTTCAACTACGATGTACCTAACAACGAGGAGTACTACGTACACCGAATAGGTAGAACTGGCCGTGCCGGTAAAAAAGGACAGGCCTTCACCTTTGTATCTGGAAAGGAAATCTACCAGTTAAGGGATATCCAGCGCTACACCAAGGTCCGTATTGAACAACAGAAAATCCCTTCCCTAAGAGAGGTGGAAGAAGTTAAAAGGGACCTGTTCCTGGAAAGACTCCGGAAGGAAATAGATAACGGAGACCTGGATCAGGAGATCCATCTCATCGAAAGATTGATGGAAGAGGATTACAGCTCCGTGGATATTGCTGCAGCCCTCCTCAAATTATACGTGGGTAGAAAGGATGATTCCAGTCAGAAGGATTCTAAATATGAGGATACTGGAGCACAACCCGGAATGGTAAGATTCTTCATTAACGTGGGTCGCAAACAGAAAGTGAAAGCAAAAGACATAGTACGAGCTATAGGAGATGTGTCTGGACTTTCCTCAACCAGTATTGGCCGTATTGATGTGCTTGATAAATTTTCCTTTGTTGAACTTCCACAGAATCAAGCCCGTGAAGTGGTCGGTGCTCTGCAGAGGAAGGGAATAAAAGGACTCCGGGTAAATATGGAACCCGCTAATAAGAAGATGTAAAAATTTAATTCTTCTTATTTTTCTTATTTTTAAGTTTACGGTCTATTTTTAAGATATTTACTGGGTATTAATATTACTGGGTATTAATATGGAAAGATTATCTCTTTTTAATTAATCCAGATTTTTAACCAGGGTTAAAATGTTTTTTCCGTCGTGGAACTGGTAATAGGCCGCGTCGGTTACTGTCTTCAGGAAATGAATTCCCAAACCACCGGGTGATCTTTCTTCAAGAGCAGTGGATAAATCTGGTTTACCTGCATTTAAAGGATTAAATGGTTCACCTCTATCCTGAATCTGGATATGGATCTTTTTCTGTTCCTTCCAAATCAGGATGTGGATCGGGCCACTTTGTTGGGGGTAACCATGGAGGATGATATTGGAGGTAACTTCATCCACTGCCAGTTCTAACTGGAAAACCCCCTTCCTGTCCAAACCAAGTTTACTGGCACATCCCGTGATGAATTCGCCAATGGTGGATAAATTTTTTAGATCAGCCATTACATGGAGTGTAAATTTCTCTTCCATTTATAACTCTCCTTAAGACTCATTTAACCCTTGAGAATTCCATTTATTCAACATTCTTGAGACTTCAATTATAAAATCTCCTTAAGGCGCTTATGAAACTCTCCTCAGCACCATAATGGTTATGTCATCGGCTTGGGGAGTGCCGGATGCAAAATCATATACTTGGTCTATGATAAGGTTTTTTAAATCCCCTGATGATAATTCCTGATTTTCTTTAAGAAGTTCAATAAGGCGCCCTTCTCCGAACTGGTCTTCCTGCTGGTTAATGGCTTCGGTGATTCCATCAGTATACAAAACCAGTAGATCTCCTGCCTGGAGGTCTATGGTTTTTTCATTCATTTTAAGGCCCTTCATGGCACCTAAAACCACTCCTCCCGTGCTTAACCTGATGATATCTCTAGTTTTCTTTCTAAGAAGCAGCGGGGGGTTGTGACCAGCATTGACGAAGGTTAAAGTATTCTGGGCGTTGTCCAGAACACTGTAAAAGAGGGTTACAAACATGTTGGAGTGGGGGTCCTCGTTAATGAAGTTATTGACACTTTCTATCATCCGGCCCACTCCGGGGTTACGGCAGGCTTTGGCCCGTAACAGTGTACGGGAAAAGGCCATGAAAAGTGCGGCGGGTATT
Organism: Methanobacterium formicicum; assembly: GCF_029848115.1. NCBI lineage: Archaea > Methanobacteriati > Methanobacteriota > Methanobacteria > Methanobacteriales > Methanobacteriaceae > Methanobacterium > Methanobacterium formicicum. Next base: position 21,016 of record NZ_JARVXG010000050.1, read on the forward strand.
CCTTTACCAGAAACATCACCAATGGTTAACCCGGTCTGTTTGTCGGTGATGGGGATAAAATCATAGAAGTCACCCCCTACCTCCTGGGCAGGGATGCTGCTGGCCGCCAGATCGTAGTTCTTGATCACCGGTATGGTGTGGGGCAGGAAACTTTCCTGGATTTGTTGAGCTATCTCCAGTTCCTTTTTTCTTCTTTCCAGTTGGGCTGAAAGTTTATCCCTTTCTTTTTTTGTTTTACGTTCCTTTATACGGTTGGATATCATCAGAGCGAAGATGAACATTCCCGCGGCATTGGCCAGTATCATGGGGATGAATAAATCTTCAACCACTCCCAGTGCCTGTGAAAAGGGAGAAGCCAGTATTAGTGCCAGTAACATGTGAAAACTTTCCATCAAAACCGAGAATAGAACTGCCCCGCCAATGCCTACAAAGTGTTTTTTGTTGGCCAGATAAATAATACCGGCTAATACCCCGGCTAGGATTGTGGACAGGGAGCAGGGGATGCAGGTGAATCCACCCATGGTTAAACGATGTAAACCTCCAATCAAGCCGGCTCCCAACCCTACAATGGGCCCACCAATTAATCCGGCTACCATGGGGCCAAGATCACGTACATTGGCCACCGCACCAAAAATATCCACTCCTGAGTAAGAACCATAGATTGATATTCCGCCAAATATTAATATAAGAATTAATTGATTTTTAATAGTCAATTTACCGTCAATAACTTCGGTAAAATATTTTAAACGTGTTAATAGATATGCTAGGACAAATATTACGCAGATTTTTTCTACCAGGTCGGTTAAAATAGTGAGGGATATGGTGTCCATGGAAATCTTTCTGATTTACTAGTACTTTATTTAATCACTAAATTTAAATCCAATTTAATTGATATGAAGTTATAGTTGTTGTTCTACAGTTGAATTATAAGTTGTTTTGGTATGGTTAATTATCAGAAAAACTGGATACTGCGTCATTACTTTCGTCGTAGATTTCGAAAAGTTGGGTGAATCCTGCAATTTCAAAGACTTCCCCCACGTAGGGTTGTAGTGAGCATAGTTTCAGGGCACCATCCAATTTATTCAACTTTTTCAGGGATGAAAGCATCACCCTCAGACCAGAGCTGCTTATGTACTCCACTCCTGCAAGGTCAGCGACTATATTTATTTTACCAGAGGCAATGATCTCGTTTAACTTCTTTTCCACTAAGTTAGAGTTGTAGGCGTCTAACCGACCAGTTATAAATATTATTTCCACACCATTTCTTGTTTTTTGAGTTATTTCCATTTCTGCACCATCCAGAGCTCAATTGTTTTTTTAAAATTCCTTGAATATTAATTCCTGGCCATCATTCCAGGTTCTGTTTCTTCCACTCGTCTACCACATAGTCAAATATATCCCGGGCAAATTCCGAGTAAACATCCACACTTTCCGGGTCAAAGGCCACATTATGGAGGTACTGCAGGCGAATGGAATCCCCATCCAGATACTCGGGCATGATTCCACCGAAGAAGAACTTCATATTTTCAATTTCTGGAAATAAAATAGCGGTGTTAGGGTCTTTTAATGGCAGATCCAGTACAATAAGTTCGGTCCCGCGCAGTTTCAAATCCCGGATCTGTAGTTTTAATTCATCGATAAAGTCCACACCAAACATTTTCACCCTTAAAAATGCACTGGCCATTTCTGGTAAAACATGGGAATGTATATGGGAATGGGGGGCCAAATTCATGTTTTCAGGGTCTGCCTTTTTAATCACTCGGCTTAGTCCGGTGTGGTTGTAAATTTTACGGATGATTTCCTGGTGTTTACAGGGTAAAAATACAGTTTGTTCCTGGTCGGGAACCACCGGCACGTAAAAAAGGGCCACAGTTCGGCGGATGCTGGTTGTTTCTGTTTTCATTTTCTTGAAGATGGCGGTGGGAGGTGAATGGCCCAGTATAAATCCTGTTTCTTTGGAACCCATCTTAACATTGGACTTCTGAGAAGCCATATGAACAGTAACTGCCCGACTATACAGGCCTAAAATTCCTTTGGCTGCCATTTCTTCCATCATCATCTTCTTCATTTTAGGGAAAAGTCCCCTTCCCCGGTAACGGGGGTCAACTGCAGCCAGGGCAGATTCTCCCACATGGTCTTCCGGAGTTTCCAGGAAAACTCCCAGATGGCCCACAATTTTATCCTGTTCATTCACCGCCACACAGGAGGTCACCAGGCCGGACTCTAAGAGTGAAGCGAACTTTTCAGGGTAATAGATATCCTCGTGGGGATAGGTGTAACCGTAGACCCGGTATATCAGGCGGGCCAGGGAAACAGTTTCATCTGGATGCATTAACCTCAAAGTGACCTTTTCAGAAGCAGGAGCCATCTTCAAGGCACTGGGCTGTACTGTGGGCACATCTAAATCCTCTACAGATTCAAATGAGAAATTTTTAACCAGTTCCACCACTTTACCCCTTTTTCCCAGATACCTACTTCTAATTTCATCAGTACAGGCCCGCATTAATTTTACCCCTATATCTGAAGTTTCATCCTCATTCAGACGCTGAAGATTAAAGGGCATTCCCTGGTCCCGTACCGTAATCCGGAAACAGGTAGGTTCACGGTGAATCTTCACCTGGTAGTAACCCTCTTCACCGGGTTCATAGGCATGTTCAATGACGTTATGACAGGCTTCTTCTGTGGCCAGCTCCAGATCCCTCACTGAAGCCTTATCGAGGCCATACCTGCAGGCAACATCACGAACAGCACGTAAAACTATGGGAAGTAACTTCAGTTCAGCTTTTAACTTCAAGGAAGCCAGAATTTCTTTATTTACTCCTGGGCTCTCAACTGTATCTGGATTCATTATCTGGTCCTCCATGGATTATACCGTCTCCTGAAAATTTTTATTTCCACCCGGCTTGAAAAATGAATGTGATACTTCAATCTCGGGCATAAAAGAGAGATAAAAAAGATTACCTTTAATTTGGGAATTATTATTCCATTTTACTTGGTGATTATCGTTCGTTAGATAGTTATCTTTTTTTTTAATAAGTTCATTAAGAGTAAGGTCATTAGGATGTGTTGGTCTTTTAAATTGTATTATATTTTTTAAAAAAAGTAATTCACCAAAGATCTGGCTTTTTTGCCCCACATACCACTCCTTATCCCCAAAATTAAGTCTCACCAAGACAACCCCTCCTAATAATATTTTGGGCGGTGTTTTATAATATAGGTTTTGTATTCCTCCTGAAAATAAAACAAGCTCCACCTCATCTAAGGCCATTTATTATTCAAGGTATTATCACTATAACGGGTAGATAGAAGGGGATAGATGGAACCATATGGGTGTGGCCAAAGTGAATTGATTTATTTGGAATATAATTGAAATTAAAACTTTGGAATTTCAGTTTATAGGGGAATATCAGGAGAATTTTGTTCAGGAATAAGGGATGATCTACGCATAGACAAATTAAAGAAATTGAATTAAAGAAAAATTTAGGATAAAATTAAATAAAAAAAGTTTAAGTTAGTGGAACTAAAAAAATGAGATTTTTTGGGGGATTTTCCTTATTTTAATCCTCTTCAGACGGTTTTTCAGGGGGAACTTTCTCCTTTCCTTGTTTTTTGGATAATATCCCTACCAGGCCACCGATAATACCAAGAACCACTCCAATAACTCCACTAATCACCGCGCTTATGATTATGGGCATTAAATCTGTCCCGCTGAGCACGATGAATGCGGCAATAAAGGAGCCCATACCGGCAGCCAGTCCTCCGTTTGTTATGCCCTCCCGGTAACTACCACCCGCCCAGTATGCTGCTATTAAACCCCCGATTATAGGGGCAAAAACTCCTATGAATGTTGAGACTGCTGCATCCAGGGATAAGAAGAAGATACCAACTATCTCCAGCACTACCGTGACCACAAAACCGATTCCCACTGCTGACCAGTTTACCATTATCATCCCTCCAGGTTTATCTTTTAATCAGTACTCCAATTACTCCACCAATTATTCCCAGAATAAGGCCAAATATAAAGCCTAAAGCCAGACCACCAATAATTGCAGTGAAAGGTCCTAACACCACAAATCCAATGATGGCCCCTCCACCAGCACCGGAAATACCACCATTAACTGCACCATCCTTATAATCTCCTCCCACCAGGTAGGCAGCTACAGCACCACCAATAATTGGGGCCAGAATACTTAAAAATGGAATGAAAATGCCAATCAGGCCAATCACTGCAGTTAAAATTATTCCTATAATCACTGGGGTCCAATTTTTCATTTTTTCACCAGAATATTATTCACACAAATATGGTTAGGATATTGACTGTATCCGGGAATTACTCTTTTTTCAAGGCTTCAGCCACTAAACTGGCTACAGAGACATTACTCACTTCGGATTTCAGGGTATTGGTCCCCACCACGTCGTCAGCTCCCGCCGCGAATATCTTCAGAAGGGCGTCACCCACCAGTACCGGGTGCACGCAGCTAACCACGATCCGGCCCACCTGGTGTTCTTTCAAGATCTGGCAGGCATTTACAATGGTTCCCCCGGTGCTGATGATATCGTCGATTATAACCGCATCTCTGCCTTCAACCTCCAGATTCTTAGGTTTTGTTTCCACTTTCTCCGGGGATAAGCGTATTTTCTCCAGATGATCCGATGGGCAGCCCAGTATCTCGGCCACTTCCTGGGCAAAACCCAGGGCACCCTTATCCGGGGCTATGATCACTGGATCTTCTACATTTTTCTCCACATAGTGGGCAATGGCTGGCATGGCTGACAGATTGAAGGCGGGTATCTGGAACAGGTCACAGATGTTCTTTTCATGAAGATTTAAACTGTAAACTGAGCTGGCCCCGGCAAATTCTATCAACTGGCAAACCACCTCTGCAGAGACAGCTTCTCCGGAGTTAAAACTTTTTTCCTGCCGCCCATAACCAAAATAGGGTATCACTGTCCGGATGTCGTTAACACCCATACTGCGGAGGGTTTTTAAAATAAGGAATAGTTCCATGAGGTTCTCATCCTGAGGGAAACCCGTGGACTGCACCACCACCACTCCGTCATCCACTTCTTTCTTAATTCTAAGGTAACGTTCTCCATCAGGGAATTTACGGGTTTCAAGGGGACAAAGTACATCATCCATTTCGTGAGCAATATTAGCGGCTAGTTTCTGGGAAGAAGATCCTCCAATTATCATAAAAATCACCATAAATTAATTAAAATATTACTAAAGAGTTTCGGGTGGCTTATTTCAATTCCCCGGGTTATTTATATCAGGGAAGAAGCTACCAGTTTTTTACTTTCACTTTTAATTATTTGTTAACTTTATTAATAAGCTTCCCATAACATAGGTTAAATACAAGCTCAAGAGAGGTAGCTCAATGCATGAATTATCCATGGCACAGGCCATAGTGGACACAGTACTAGATGCTGCAGAGAAAAATAACGCCACAGAGGTTGTTGAAGTCACTATTGAAGTGGGAATGCTCACCATGTTAAATCCCGAGCAATTGAAATTTTTATTAGATGTCATAGTAGAGGACACACTCCTTGCTGATGCAGAAATCATTATTGAAGATGTACCCGTGGAGATTGATTGTCGAAGCTGTGATTATACTGGATTAGCCAACACAGATGGTTCTGATCATTACCTGTCCATTGTTAAATGCCCCCAGTGTGATGAAAGGAATGTGGAAATCTTAACTGGAAAAGAATGTAACGTTAAAACTATTAAAATAGAAAAAGAGTGATGAGGATGCATAAAGTTGCAGAAGTGGAAGTTCAACACGATATAATGGTGGCCAATAAGAAACTGGCCCGTAAAAATCAGAGAATACTGGATAAAGACCGCGTATTTTCAGTGGATGTGGTGGGAGCCATAGGATCCGGCAAAACATCCCTCATAGAAGCCATAATCGACGCGGTTGATTACAAGATCGGAGTCATTGCCGGTGATGTTATCAGTAAATACGATGCTGGTAGATTTGAAAATCATAACGTACCAGTAGTGGGATTGAACACAGGCAAAGAATGCCATTTAGACGCCCATCTCGTGGAACATGCCCTTCATGACATGCCCCTTGAAGATATAGATGTATTATTCATTGAAAATGTAGGTAATCTCATCTGCCCCGTGGATTTTGACCTGGGCAGCCACATGCGTATGGTGGTAATCAGTGTCACTGAAGGGGACGACACCGTGGAAAAACACCCCCTGATTTTCCAGGATGCCGATCTGGTGGTCATCAACAAGGTGGACCTGGCTGAAGCAGTGGGTTCTGATTCTGATAAGATGGTCCGCGACGTCAAAGAGTTAAACTCCGAAGTACAAGTAATCAAAACCAGCCTAAAAACTGGAACTGGTTTCGAAGAGGTTATTAAAGCAATTGACGGTTTTATAACCGATAATTGATTAGGTTAAGATGAGATTAATTGATTAATTTAGAACTTGATTGGAACTTGACTTAAGAGCAGGTGATGGGTTGAAG
>NZ_JARVXG010000050.1:32500-37500 GCF_029848115.1 Methanobacterium formicicum
GGGATCCTTTAGGGGCCCAATAATAACACTCACCCCGCTGGTAACCCCGTGATCCACAAGTAGTTGTGGTCCTGAAAATCTGGTTTCCAGGGAAAGATCCTCCACAATCACTGGCTTTTCAGAAAGTAAGGTGTAACCAGCCTGTGATTCAAGATTGTCCAGGATAATATAGTTATCACGGCTAGGAACCTCCCATCCCACTCCAGCTTCCATTATAAATTGCTGTTCTTGGGGTAACAGCCTTAAAATTTTACTGTAATCCACTTGGAGAGCTTCGGCTAATATCTCTGTTGTCTTGTGGAATATTTCCTTTAAAGAAGCATTTGATAGGGTTAGTTGACTTATTTCGGATAGTGCGGATTGTTGTTTTAGGCGGGATGTTATTTCCTTTTCCAATTCCTCTTTCTTCCTTAAAAAAAGCTCACGTTGTGATATATCCTTAAAAATAGTGGCGTATTCATTTTTCCCTACAGAAAAAGAGAAAATTTCCAAGTGTTTATTGAATTGAACTGAATATTCCTCAAAACTCTCTGAATTTTCCACGGATTCCATTTTTTTGAATATATTTAAGAATAAGGGGTCTTCAAAAACTTCTTTATTACTCTGACCCATAACTTCCAGGCAATCAAGTCCGGTAATGTTCTGGAAAGCTTCATTGACATCTACAATCCGGTGGTCTATAGCTTCTCCCTGGGAATTATGGATTATTCGGCTTCGAATTATTCCATTTGTCGTATTTGGGATTGCCTTAGGGTTAGGTTCGTCTATTACTGAAATAACATCACATCCCCTTGTTTTTTATTCTCCTGGAAAAATGTTCTTCGAATTTTGGGATTATGATGATTGGTTGTATGTGAATAGGTAAAAATATATCCCTGGTGTTAAGGATGAGCCGCACTAATCACATCACTGTAATCTTGGTGAGAAGGTACTAATTATCTCTCTTAAGATTACACACTAAAAAAAATGATGTTGATTACTACCTTAAACCGAAAATAAATGAATTACCGGAAGGTAAGGTGACATAACTTAAAATCATACTTTGAAATTTAAAATTAAATCAAAAATGGGTAAATGGGAAGGGACAAGTAAATGAGAATGGATAAAATATGATTCCATTCTCATACTAACAGTTCACTATCAAAATTTAATGATCTCTTTGGGCTTTACATTGCTCTCCCAGTCCCAGAAGTGGGCTTCACCATTAGAAATCCTGAATACAACCAGTTCTGGACCTTCAGCAGTGAGTCCAAACTCTGCCAGGAAGGGTCGGTCTGCCAGGACTTTCTTTTTGATTTCTACGTCATCCAAGAATTCAACCTCACCAGAAACCCTTAGCATGGTCCCCACGGCCTCATCGGGATGGTAGAATGCAAATTCCACCTTACCATTTTTCTCCAGCTGCCCCACCATCTCTTTCATGGTGGCTGTCTGGAAGTAAAAACCAGTCTCGTCAGCATACCACATCCCCATTCCCCTAACACGGGGTTGGTCCCCTTCAACAGTTGCCAGCCAGGCAACCGGGTTTTCATTGGCGAATTTCACACAATCGGCAAATTCCATATAAAATCCTCCTTCAAAATTCTTTTAAATTACCTATTTTATGCATTGTCTTAATTTTATGTTTTTTACTTTAATTAAATACTGGCAGAAAGGTAGTGTTGATTTTATATATTGAAAATGCCATATTTAGTGATTGAATATCCAAATTTATGGATTAAGTTTAAAAAACCACCAGTTAGAAATAAATATTCAAAAACATTCGAGTGAGGTCTGCAATGTTAACCACTGTAGTTGGAAGCTACCCATCACACCCCCAGGAACCATCTTCGTTTTCTTCTAAACTATCCTCCCTTCTGGGTAATTACGATCCTTACCAGGCAGCAGTGGAATCTGCGGTTAAGGACCAGGTAAAGTCCGGTGTAAACCTGGTCTCCACCGGGCAGGTACGAGGGGATATGGTGGAAATATTCGCCTGTGAAATAACTGGAATGGCCTGGGAAGAGGGAACCTCCAAGATAAAGGGGAAAATACTCCCACTCAACTACTCAATAGGTGCTAATGATATTAAAATCGCTTTGAAAACTGCAAATCAGATATCTGGAGATTTTAAGGCGGCAGAACAAGTTTTAATTAACGGTGAATTTAACCAAGCTGCCCGGGGAGTGAAGGGCATAATAACCGGTCCCACTACCCTGGTTTTGTCTTCACGAATGGAAGGATTCTACACCGTGGAAAAACGAGATAAAGCCATCATTGACCTGGCCCACGCCCTTAACCGTGAAGCAAAATACCTGGAAAAGGCGGGTGCTGCACTGATACAATTTGATGAACCCTTCCTCTCCACGGGTATGGCTGATATGAAAACCGCCCACCAAGCCATAAAAATAGCTCAAAATGGATTGAAAGTACCCCTGGCCATGCACGTGTGTGGGGATGTGGGACAGATCTTGGGCAAACTCCTGAAATTCCCAGTGGACATCATTGACTGTGAATTTGCCGGTATCCGGAAAAATCTGGAAGTCCTCCAGAATACAGATCTGGGGGGTAAAAAGATCGGCTTTGGATGTGTGGACACCAAAACAGAACGAGTGGAAAGTTCAGAAGAAATCCACACCCTCCTGAAGGAAGGAATGGAAATTATAGGAGCAGATAACATGTTGGTAGACCCGGACTGTGGAATGCGTATGCTACCTCGTGAGGTGGCTTATCAAAAACTGAAGAACATGACGGAGGCAGTGGGATGGCTATCCTGATTAAAACCCCCACCATAAAATCTGGTTGGGAAACACTGGTAAAAAGGGTAATGGAAAAAGGTGCAGAAATAAAGGACGAAAGAGGCTCCCTGACACTGGAGATTCGTAACACAGTGGTTAATATTAAAAGGCCGCTGGAACTGGAAATTCCCAAGGGATACTTCTGGAGCGGTGAAAAACTGGAGATATACGCGGAACAGTTCCTGAGTGATGATAAACAGGGATTTGTGTACACCTATGGAAACCGTTTAAGAGGACACTTTGAAGGGATAGATCAGATAGGAGAAGCTATCCGGCGCCTTAAAAACTGTAGAGAATCTCGAAGGGCCATATCTGTAACCTGGGACCCTACCACCGACACCAAGAATGAAGAAGTACCCTGCATGATACTGGTGGACTTTAAAATAAGGGATGGAAAACTGCACACCACAGGATTATGGCGTTCTCATGACATATACGGAGCCTGGTTCCCCAATGCCGTGGGATTAACCCATCTGGCCAAATACGTTGCAGAAGAAGTGGGAGTGGAAGTGGGAAGTCTAACCATACACTCCATCAGTGCCCACATATACCAGGTGAACTTTGAAGAAGCCTTAAGAGTATAATCCAGAATTTAAAAATGGTTCCTATTTTTAGAGTTTATTTATTATTATTTTTTTAATTTTTGTACAACTGGTTTGCTAAATCTAGGAACAAATAAAAAAACTTAAAAATCCCAGTTGATCAAAGGAGTTATAATGAATATACTAAATGGATAAATTTTTATTTATCCCGTGGATTTCACTTTCATTGGAGATGATGAGATGGTAAGTGTTAATTTAGAAGCTAAAAAAACAGTAGACTTAATGATTGAGAATGCAGACGACCTTAACATTGCTGTTCACAAACTGGAAAACGGTTCAACAGTTATCGATGCAGGGGTAGATGTAGCTGGAAGTTTCAAAGCAGGAGAACTCTACACCAAAGTTTGCCTGGGTGGACTGGCCGAAGTGGGAATATCCATCCCTGGAGACCTCTCTGAAAACTTCGCAATACCCTCAGTGAAGATAAAAACTCACCAGCCAGCTATTTCAACCTTGGGATCGCAGAAAGCAGGTTGGTCCGTGAGCGTAGGTGACTTTTTCGCCCTGGGATCTGGCCCAGCCCGAGCACTGGCCTTAAAACCAGAGGAAACCTATGAAGAAATCGGTTACATGGACGAAGCTGACCTGGCCATCATCACCCTGGAATCAGACAAGCTTCCGGGAGTGGATGTCATGGATTACGTGGCTAAAGAATGTAAAGTAGCACCGGAAAATGTCTACGCCCTGGTGGCACCCACTTCATCCCTGGTTGGTTCCATCCAGATCGCGGGAAGAGTGGTGGAAAACGGAACCTACAAAATGCTGGAAGCACTACACTTCGACGTGAACAAGGTTAAACACGCAGCAGGTATAGCTCCCATAGCACCAGTGGATCCGGATGGAATGAAGGCCATGGGAAAAACCAACGACGCAGTCTTATTCGGAGGTCGAACCTACTACTACATAGAATCCGAGACCAAAGACAACCTGAAAGAACTGGCAGAAAAATTACCTTCATCTGCTGCTGATGGATACGGAAAACCATTCTACGATGTCTTCAAGGAAGCCAACTTCGACTTCTTCCAGATCGACAAGGGAATGTTTGCACCAGCTGAAGTGGTTATCAACGACCTCACCACCGGAGAATTATTCCGGGGTGGATACGTAAACGTGGAATTACTGAAAAAGTCCTTTGGAATATAAGGGTGAACTAACACCCTTTTCTTACATTTTCAGAATTTTTATTTTTCACACATAAAATGTCCATTAAAACCCATAATATGTCCAGTAATTGCTTATTTTTAATTTAGAAGGAATTCATATTATTTTGAGAATGAAATTTAGAATAAATCCAGGCCTATCCTGAGAATAATCGTCCTGCCTTTTATTTTAGGGTTATGAGTTTACACCAAAAGTGGTTGTAAATTTCTACACAAATATTCATATAAATCCAGTAACAATAGCAAGACCAAGACTGATCTATCAAGAGACTGAATCAAAAAACTGGTCTATTCATAATTTAATTTATCAAAAAAGAGTGACCTTTTAATCAAAACTTTTAATTTAATGGAAAACTTGCAAACCAGCAGTGTGATAAACATGAAAATTGGAATCTGCGATACTACCTTTGCCCGTTACGACATGGCCTCGGCAGCTATAAATGAGATAAAACAGCATGTGG
>NZ_JARVXG010000050.1:40000-42500 GCF_029848115.1 Methanobacterium formicicum
TATCCTGACATATTTAAAGCAGTGGTTGAGCTTAACGATGCAGCTTACACGGGGAAAGTCTTAGATTACCGCACACAGAAGTTAATTGCCCTGGGAATAACTGCTGCCGCCTCTGATGATCGGGCCATGAAGAAGCAGATGATGAGCGCCATGAAAGAATTTGACATCAGCCGGGACGAGATTGTGGATGTCCTGAGGGTGGTTCTCCTAACTTCCGGCAACCCTCCATTCACCAAGGCCATGAAGATACTCTACGACATCACAGAGTAAAAAATAATTTTTATTATTTTTTTATTATTATTTGGTTTAATCCCTTTTTATGAAGTTAATTGTATTCCCAAAATTTATCACCGGAGTAGTTATTTATATATTGCACTGACAAAATAAGGTTAAAAAATTAGCGGATTCATCATAACTTTAGGGATATATTATAATGAGTGCTCAACATTCTATATTCGGCATAATATTAATTATAAGTGCCGTAATATTACTTTATTTATCATTTTACAGCTTAAAAAGGCGTTCTTCTAATTTATATTTTTATTTCACTCTGTTAACCCTGTCGGTGTTTTTCTGGTGTTTGGGTTCTGCTCTGGAGTTTTTTAGCGTGGATATATGGGCTAAAATATTCTGGATTAAGGTTAGTTACATTGGGGTGGCTACCGCTGCACCGTTATGGTTTATGGTAATCCTGGAATATGCTCAATATGGGAAATACCTTAAACCCGCTTATATTGGGACTTTAATGGTTCTACCTTTAGTTATAATTTTACTGGCATTCACCAATGATTGGCATGGACTTATCTGGCCCACCATCACTCCGGTTTTCAGTACGAATGGATTACTCTTGATATATGCCCACGGGTTAGGATACTGGGTAAACATCGCTTACAGTTTCATCCTCATAATCATGGGACTGTTAGTGCTGTTGAAACTGTTGATGAAGTCTTCCCGCATGTACCATACTCAGATTCTGATTTTAATGTTGAGTGGAGTAATTCCCCTATTTTTCAGTGCCCTCTATAACACTGACGTACTGGGTATCCCTGGACTGGATATAACTCCCTTTGGACTGACCATTTCCGGATTACTCCTTGCTATTTCTATTTTTAAATTTTCTCTGTTGGGTATACGGCCCATTGCCTATGAAACACTCTTTGACACCATAAAAAGTGCTTTCATGGTTTTTGACACCCAGGATACCCTGGTGGATGTTAACCCGGCTGCCCAGATGATAGGCATAACTGAAGGTGATGTGGGTAAACACGTTACTGAATTAGGGGGTAAGTTACCGGAACTGGAGAAATCCTACCAAAATACTGAGGAAGAAACAACTCTCTACCTTGGTGACCCGGTAAACTTATGGGTTAGAATGCAGAACACCCTGCTCTACGACCAGAATGAATATAAAGGACGTTTACTGACAATTCAGGATATAAGCAAACTCAAACGGGTGGAAAAAGATTTCACCGAAAGTGAAGAACGTTACAAAAATTTAGCTGAACTTTCTCCTGATGCCATTCTGGTGGTGGTAGGGGAGAAAATAGTATTTGCCAACCGGGCTTCCGCCACCCTATTTGGAGCTGAAGATCCTCAGGATCTTCTGGATCAAAGTTTTTTAAGTTTCCACCATTCTGATTCATTGGAAACATCTATGAAACGTTTAAATCAAGTTATAATCGAAAAAAAATCCTTAGATTTTATTGAAGAAAAGATAATATCTCTTGATGGGACAGTCAAGGACATTGAAATAGGGGATGCTCCTATAACTTACAATGGACAGGGAGCGGTTCAGATCGTGGCCCGGGATATCAGTCAGCGGAAGAAACTGGAGGCTGATCTGAAAAATTCCCTTAAGGAAAAGGATCTGATGATGAAGGAGATCCATCACCGGGTTAAAAATAATTTGATGGTAATTCAGAGTCTTCTTAACCTGCAATCCAGGTATATTAAGGACACCGAAGCTCGGGATATCTTTAAAGATAGTCAGAACAGGGCCAAGTCCATGGCCATGATCCATGAACGTCTCTACCAGTCCAGTGATTTAAAAAGAATAGAATTCAGTGATTACATTAACACTCTAACCACTAACCTGTTTTACAGCTATGCCGTGGACCCTCAACGGGTGAAAATGACGGTGAATGTAGAGGAGGTCATGCTGGACGTTAACACTGCCATTCCCTTGGGGCTCATTTTAACTGAACTGGTCTCCAACTGCTTCAAGTACGCCTTTCCCCATGATGCTGCTGGTGAAGTAAAGGTTGATTTCCATTCCTTTACAGATGAGGGTGCCAAGAAATTCAGATTAACAGTCAGTGATAATGGGGTGGGCTTACCTGCGGATTTTGACCCTAAAAAATCTGATTCACTGGGATTAATGCTTATTTACAGCTTATCAGGCCAGATTGGGGCAGAAATCAAACTGGACACCACTCAAGGGACTGAATTTGAAATAACCTTCGAAGAAAAGTTGGATCATTCTCCATAATAGTTACTGTGG
>NZ_JARVXG010000050.1:52500-55000 GCF_029848115.1 Methanobacterium formicicum
GCTGGCTGATACTTTCACAGCAGATTCTGGAATTAAAACATGATATGCACAATCATTGATTATGACCGATTCATTGAATACTGGATCCTGAATTAAAATCATTTAACTACGGATTTACTTGAATTAATGGATTATTTGAACTTGTAAGTAATTTGAGGTGAAAAATATGGAAATTCCCCAGAACATCCAACATCAACTAGCACAATTCCAGCAGATGCAGCAACAGGCCCAGGCCATAACCATGCAGAAACAGAGTGTGGACCTCCAGATAAGGGAAACTGAAAAGGCCCTGGAAGAACTGGAAAAAGTGGAAGATGATGCTGAAGTTTACAAAACCGCAGGAAACCTGCTCATCAAAATGGCCAAACCCGAGTTAACCGAAGAAATGACCGAAAAACTGGAAACCCTCAAGCTCCGGGAGAAAACCGTAGCCCGACAGGAAGAAAGGGTCATGAAACGGTTACAGGAAATGCAGGAAAACCTGCAGGAATCCATGCAGATGCAGCCAGGTATGGGTAACTAATACCCACCTAACCATTTTATACATTTTTATACCATTCAATCAGTGTCTAAAAACAGTAAAAACTAAAATTAAAACTAAAGGTAAACTGAGGTTACCAGTTTGAAAAAATTAACTGACCAGGAGATGGAGAACATCTCTGAAGCTGCGGCAGTAGCTGCCGAAGATTATATATTTTCCAAGATATCCAAAAAAGAAGTCCTTGATCTGGAATTAAGAGTAGAATTTCATGAAGCCAATGAAGAAAATGGACTGGACGTGGATGTTGAGGTAGAACTATTTTTAGACGAACTCTCCACAGCCGATGATTCCCTGGCTGACGAAGCAGCTCAGGCTGCCCTGGAAGAGATTGATAGACAGGTTGAAAAGCTGTCTGAATAATTTAAATCTTAAATTTTCTATTTTTAGTTATTATTTGGGATGGGTATTAATTTTAAGTGTAATATCCGTCTTTCATCTGGCCCGAAACAGAAAATGATGAAAATTATTTTTTTCTAAATTTTGTCATTTAAAAAAATATTAATGTACGGGATGCCTTAATTAATCACAAATAACTCCATTTTTACCATAAATATGGACGTATTGGGGGTAAGATTGTGAAAAAAACCACTCGCATTCGACAAAAATCTGGCCAAGGCCTGGGAAAGAAGGAAGGGGAAAATGCAGTTCTGGCGAAGATAGCGGCGATGCCTGGACCTTATCGTGCCCTGGGGGAGCGACTCCATACCATTATCAAAGCCAGTGCACCAGTCCTCGCACCGAAAACATGGTACGGGATGCCGGCATATGCCAAGGACGGGAAGGTCATCTGCTTCTTCCGTGGTGACAAAAACGAGAGGTACGTGACACTGGGCTTTTCCGAGGACGCTAACCTTGACGAAGATAATATGTGGCCGACTTCCTACGCGTTAAAGGAGTTAACGGCCACCGAAGAGGAAAGAATCGCGGAGCTCGTGAAGAAAGCTGTGAGTTAGGATGTTACATGGATTCATATTTGAGTTGAGTTTATTAGAGTAGTGTAATGGTTTTGGTTAATGCAGTAAACTTTTTAATTCAACTCTTATTTTTCTTTTAAAATTCTTATTTTTTTTTAAGAATAATTAGGATGATATTGTGGGATGATTATCCGATAAATTGTATTTACCTAAACTTTTGAATTATCTATGCTGGAAGTATATTATTTATTTGGGCATCAGTATGATAGAAAAGTATATAAGCATATACTTATATAACATGTGTTATGCTTAGGATTAATTCCAAGTCAACATTGGAGTCTACTGAAGAACTGGAGGAAGTGCTTAAAGCCCTGGCCAATGTCAATCGGTTGCTTCTGATTTATTATCTCGCCTCGGGTGAGGTGGATAAAATCAGCGTAACGGAAATGTCGCAGAACATGGGCATAACACAACCCGCAGCATCGCAGCATCTGAAAATCCTGAAAAACGCTAACATACTAGTTGCTCACAAAGAGGGAAACTACATTTACTACCGATTCAATCGACCCTCCATGGAAAAACACCAGAAAAGAATTGATTTTTTATTTACCTGTGCCTTTGCCAAGTGTAGTCAGCAGGAAAAATCTCGCTGTCCACATTCAAAAAAAAGGGAAGAATAACGGCCCACAAATTATTGGCCTGGATTTTTTAAAAAAAATCTTCCAAATCTAAATAAATCTTCCCCTCCAATTAAACATTCTAAACAAAACATTTGAGAAATACGGGAGATTTAAAATTCAAATTGAGTATTTACAGTCAGTTAAAAGTATTCAAGTCATCATTAAAGATCAAAAACAAATTAAAAACACACTTAAAGCCCTATGAGTGATAACATGACCGAAATAGACCAGAATCAAGAATTACCTGTGTTAGTTTTACCAGACATGGTTTTATTACACGAAACTAACATGAACCTTAAAATAAGTAGAAAACTTGGGAGAGAACTACACGACCGGGTTAAAGACCATGATTACTTTGGAATAGC
>NZ_JARVXG010000050.1:87500-92500 GCF_029848115.1 Methanobacterium formicicum
CAGTTTGAGAATTTTTATCCTGACGAAGACCCCAACCACCGGGTGCAAAGGGCCTGCATACCTTCCAACCCCCTGGAGGTGTCCCATCTTGACTTTCTGGAACTGGAAACCTTTAACGCTGCACTGATTTCACCATTATCACCGGAGGACATACCACTGGAAACCATTAAGCACATCTTTAAAAGTGGAACACCGGTATATCTTGGGGTTCAGGGGTATCTTCGCCATTTAGAAGGTCAAAATGTTGTTTTAAAGCCCTGGAAGCAGTATAAAAATTTTTTAAAATATGTTAATTTTTTGTTTATGGATGAGGTGGAAGCCCGGGTGATAACTGGAAATTCCTCCATGTCCCTGTTGGAAATTTCCCGGGACATCTCCCTCCTGGGACCAGAAGAAGTCATCATCACCCGTGGTGACCAGGGGTCCCTGATTTATTCCCGTCACCATGATAAATCTTACTCCATACCAGCCTATCCACCCCAGGAAAGGGTGGACCCCACTGGGCTGGGTGATAGTTACCTGGCAGCTTATGCCTTCCGGAAACAGGAAACATCTGACCCCGAGGAGTGCGGAATTTTCTCATCCATAGTATCCTCCTTAAAACTGGAAAAAAAGGGAGCTTTTCAGGGGAATATAAATATAATTAATCAGAGGATACAGGAATTAAAACTGTAGTTTAGCATTCAAATAAAATAAAAATATTCAATAAATGGATAGGATATTAACAATAGAATAGTACTCAAAAATAGAAGTTAAAGGATAGAGGACATCGGGTATTTATTAGTCCCCTACTCCGGTGTTTCTTATATCATAAACTGCAATACCAGGAATGGTAATAAGCCCGCTGCAAAGAACATTACAATTCCAATAAGGGCATAATCTTTTTTCCTGTCCATAATTCCACTGCAAAGCAGGATTATCCCGGCAAAGGCCAGTAGGGGTGGAAGTATGTGGGAGAAAAGTATAGTTACATTGGTCATATCAATCAAATCTCCATCGGTAATTAGGTGAAGTCATCTCTTTTTTTGTTAAATATTTCTTTATTGGACTTACACTATTAAGGCTTTGGTGAGTTAAACTACTTTCACATCCTTCACTTGTCCCGAGTCTGGATGGAAAAGCCAGTTTGAAAACTCTTCATTTAGATTAATTCATGTAATAAATCCTTTCGGGACCTATACTGTAAAGACCATCACTGTAAGGGTAGAATGTGTTAAGAATGGTGTGTATATTGTAGTAAACCTGAAATGCACTTTTCTTTTTGGTGGCGTACTGATTAACATTCACATCAGTGTAGTTCTTGGTCAGGGCCGAGGTCACTGCCCGGTTAGCATGGTAGTAGTAGATTGGAAACTGCCGGTACTTCAGGTTGGGATATTTATCCTTCATCATCTTCATTCCCTGTTGACAGGCCAGATGATCACCATTTCCATCTCCGGTAGTAGTGTAAAAGACAGTGTAACCCTCCTTGAGATACAAGTTTTCCATGGTGGTAAACACCACATTGGCGTTGAGGGCACCATCATCAAAGCTATGTATATTGTAACTGTTGCATCCAAAAATGCCCATGACCTGTTTAAAGGAGTCTTCCCGGATCAATTTCTTTCTCTCGGATGCAGTGGCATTGGCGGGAATTGATACACTGTAGTAGTTAGTTACCGTGAGTAACTGGGAAGTTACGGCATCACCAGAAGTCATGAGCTCGAAGTGTATTGGGGAGCCATCCTCCATTATCCTCTGAACAGTTCCACCCGCCCCTATGGTTTCATCATCAGCGTGGGGTATAATGAAAGCCACCTTCTCTGGTGTGGATGAGGTGTTTCCCGTCCCATTATCCGCAGTTTGGGTGGTATTATTACTGTTATTGGACTGAATACCCGAAGATCCATTTTCTGCCGAGAAGGTAGGGAATAATGCAATGAATAAAATCAAGGGTATTGCCAAGAGTAAGATGATTATTGTCTTTTTCATTTTCATAACCTTAAATCTATGCCTATCCAAATCTATAATCTATTTAGAGCCAATTAAATATAAATAGGTTGCTGTATTCCTCTTATCAAATTTATCTTCATTTAAGGAGGGGCAGCTTGCCCATTATCTATTATTATTCTTTAGAAAAAATATAAAAAAAGGTTAGAAAAGATTTTTTATTAGATATCTATGTTACAAGGGGTCCACTGCAGTTAACTGGCAGTGAACGTACCTTTCTGCTGCAGTGTAACCTGGAGGCCAGCAAGTTCCCAGCACCAACTCCTTTTGGCCGGCAGGGAATTGAATGAGGTTGGTCTTGTAATCGTATCTAATATCGTTGTTGGAAACCACTTGGTAGGTGTATTTCTTCTGGGTTAGATAATCATTGATGTAAATCTTATCTCCCACCTGCAGGTTTTCAATGTGATTGAATGGTGCAGAATATCGGGTATGGTGTCCTAACAATCCCACTGAACCTTTCTGACCAGGGTAGAAACTCTTGGGTAAACTACTGCTCGGGTCAGAATAGTGGTAAACCGCGTCCATGGCATTTAAAGTGTCAGAGCGAATATTCCAGGTTACTCCCAGTCGGGGTATGGTCACCGTGGCGAAGGTGGGCATACTGGACAGCTGGGCAGAGTTGATCTGGAGGCTGTTTTTAACAGCATCCACTGCTGCACTGGTTTCGGATCCTTTCAAACCTTTCAGTACGGATTCGACACTGAATCCTTCCTGCGGATAACTGAACACTACACTGTAAAGTGCTCCATTAGTGTTAACCCATATCTCCTTTTGTTCGGAGGTGGAACCATTACCCTGGACCTGATAACTATTGTAATAACCAGTGTTCCCCTTCACATCGATCTTGTTACTGGAAGTGAGTTTTACGTTACTTTCTGACTCCTTAACCAGTTCTGGAACGAAATCCGTGGAAACATTGTATCCGGAAGGTATAACCTGACGGTTGACCGTGATGTTCATCCCGGTTTCCGGGTCTTTAAAGGCTACTATTTGAGCTCCCTGAGTTGGAACTTGCTGCCAACTGGAGGGATAGTCAAAGGAAACCTCCCCATTCTCGTAGTGTTTGGTTTCTATATTGGCACTGCCCGAGGTCATGGTGATAGCCACTAGAACTACCACCAAAACCGCAATCCCAATTAAAACATACTTCTTCAAATAAAAATCTCCCTAAATTTTTTTTTCCTTGAATTAATTGATTTTACTTTGATTAGATAATATTAAGTTGATAAGCACGGAATAAATCGAAAAAACCTTCCCCTTGAAAATTTTTTAAAAAACCACATTTAAGTGTTTATTTTGTGTAGATACTCCACATTAATAAAAGTTATGATCACCAGTTTAACAGGGTTCTCCTCAGTTCTTTTTCTGATTCGGCGATTAACTCAATCTTTTCTACTTTGATTCCCCGGTCTTTTAAGTATCCTGCTAATTCCACGGGGCTGGTACTTTCATCCACATCGGTAATCACTGAACTGTTTTCCCGGCAGATGGTCTGGGCACCGTAGAGTTCTAAGGCCTCCTGGGTTTTTTCCAGGTCATCGGTTTTCAACCGGAAGGAACGGGTTTTATGGGAGATCTGGGCAATGTCAATGTTCAGTCTTTGCAGTACCACC
Organism: Methanobacterium formicicum; assembly: GCF_029848115.1. Taxonomy (NCBI): domain Archaea; kingdom Methanobacteriati; phylum Methanobacteriota; class Methanobacteria; order Methanobacteriales; family Methanobacteriaceae; genus Methanobacterium; species Methanobacterium formicicum. The sequence continues at coordinate 91,106 of NZ_JARVXG010000050.1, forward strand.
AGAACGTGCTTATCCAGAGCAGCTTCCAGAACTTCAACATCAATGATATCCTTTTTCAGGTTGATACGCACTGATTGACAGATCTGGGCCACATCACGGGCGTGGGCGAAACTGGGCTGCAGACCTTCCCCTCCATTGTTTTTGGGCTGGTAAACCTTCATGAACCTTCCCAGGATTTCTGGTTGGTAAGTCTCCCGGAGATCCTCTAAATTTCTGCGGAAAACCTCGGTCACCTCTTCCACCTCGGGATTTTTAAGGAAAATATGAAGGGGGGCCCGGCGAAGGTGGGCTTCATCCATGATACTTATGTCCAGGTTGGTGGAGAATGCAGGGATAAAGTGAGTGTGCAGTATAACCGGGATACCCCGGACATAGACCACGTCTTTTTTGTTCTCCATAGGGACAATTAAACGGTTGAGAATGAGTTCATGGTCATCACGCTGTCTTCCCAGGTCATCAATTAACAGAATACCCCCGTTGGCCTTAATCAGGGGAGATGTTTCGTAAACCCCCTTATTAGGATCATAATTAGTTTCTAACTTATTTAAACTGAGTTCAGCTCCAGTTAAAACAAAGGGGGCGTGAATTTTAACCCAACGTGGATCATCAGGCTGTTCCTCGCACATTTTATGGAAATCAGGGTCGTAAAGTTGTATGATTTTCCCACCGAATTCAATGTACTTGGGCATTACCAGGGGGGGCAGAAGATCAGGCATGGTGCTGATGATAAAGGTTTTACCAGTTCCCGGAGGACCGTAGACGAAAATCCCCTTACCAATAATACACGATTCAATGAGGGCTTCTTTAGCATAATCCACTCCTACCACCTGGTGGAAAGTTTCTTCCACCACTTCGGGGGGTATTTGTAGGGGATAACGGTGTTGTAACTGGATCTTCATGATCTGATAGTACTCTTCGTAGGGTACTGGGGCAATACCGATGTAGGGATTATCTTCTGCAATTCCCCTTACTTTTTCACGTCCTTTCCGGGTTATAGCGTATTCTACACTGGAAAAAAGGAATCCTCCACTCACTGGGGCACAGAAACCGCTTTTTTCCATTTTACTTAGATTTTCTTCCAAAATATCCCAGTGAATACCGGTTAACTCATTGATGGTGCTGGTTTTCACGGTACCGTAACTGCTGATAATTTTAAGTATCAATCCCCTGACGAAACTCTCGGATAGCTGCAGATCATCCAGATTTTTTGGTTGTTTCAATGCATTGAAAATTTTTTCCATCTTTTCATCATGATAGTAATTCATTGTAATACCCACCGATTTTTTCCGGTCAATTGATTATCGTTATTATTATTTTAAGGTGTAAACCATTAAATTAAAGGAGCTTTTGCACCTGACTTATGTCTGAAACCACCTCTACCTTCAAACCTTCCCT
>NZ_JARVXG010000051.1:0-5000 GCF_029848115.1 Methanobacterium formicicum
AATAACATGCAGATCATATCCAGCCTGTTGAACCTGCAAAGCCAGCACCTTAAGGCCGATGAACAATTTGCAGTCAGTATCCTCAAGGAAAGCCAAAACCGAGTTAAGTCCATGGCCATGATCCATGAAAACCTATACCAGTCCAAGGATTTCACCCACATTAAATTTGAGGATTACATCACCCGACTGGTGTACGAGCTGTTCTACTCCTACAGTGGGGATGCCGATAAAATCAGGTTAGTGGTGGATGTGGATGATGTTAACCTGAACATGGAAACTGCAGTTCCCTGTGGCCTCATAGTAAGTGAGCTTTTCACCAACAGTGTGAAGTACGCATTCCCTGAGGGCCGGGAGGGGGAAATAAGAGTATCTCTCAAACAGGAGCCAGGAAAAGATGATGCCCGTGAATTCATATTAACCGTGAGCGATGATGGTGTGGGCTTCCCTCCTGATCTGGACTATAGGAACACAGAAACCCTGGGATTGGAACTGGTAAACAGCTTAACCTGTCAAATCGATGGAAACATCAGCCTGGATTTAACTCAGGGAACCAAGTTCACCGTTAAATTTAAAGAACTGAGGTATAAAAAAAGGATTTGAAACCGGAATAAAGATAATTAAACAAAAAGAGTAATCAAAAGGTGATTAAACAAAAAGAACCATTAATCTAAAAGTTAATTCTTAAATTTAGAAATTTTCGTGTTTCACCGCATCTTCCGGGCAGTTATCCACACACATACCGCAGAGTATGCAGTTATCAGTGTCTACCACCAGGGGGATAGATTCCTCATCATCCTGCTGGAAGATACCCACCGGGCAGTTGGATACACAGGTTCCACACTTGCTACATAATTCGGGATCGATTTCTATTTTCGGCATATTTTTCTCTCCGTGAATTGGCCAATTATTTTGATTGATATTGATTTTTGATTGATAATAGTTTGATTGATAATAGTTTGATTGAAATGGTTATTGATTGATATTTATCAGGGGGATTAGATTTATTTTTCGTCGCCATTTAGTATCATGACTGGATTAAAATGACCAAGTACGGTGTGTTAAAAACCCTGTTGTTATATTTTCAGTCCTGCTGGATGAACTCGATGATAATTCCAGTTAACTCCTCCGTGGCCTTTAAAAACTGGTGAAATGTGGTGGGGTAACTGTTGGCACCGTGGGACTCTACCTTCATATCCCCGTGGACCAGGTTTATCTCCCATTCATCTCCCTTCAGGCAGGCTTCATCACAGGAGACCATGTACTCGTCATACCAAGCCCATAGTCCTATTTCATCCATACGATGCCAGAATTCATCCCATTCGTCTAATTCTGGGCTTATTTCCTTCTGTTGTTCCTGACCTGGTGCAAGTTCCCTTAAAAAAAGACATTCCCCATCCCAGGTCAGACTGAAAAGATAACCCCTGCCTGGTATTTCATAGCTAAAGGTGAATTCTACTGGATACTCTACGGTCAATAAACCAACTCCAGATAAATTAATAGAATAATAACCTATTTACTTGGCTAAATACTATCAAATCGCTATCACTATCATCTGTTAAACATTATCCACTTTTATCTGCATTATACTTTCAAACTATCGGTTACTATCGAATTATTAAAATAACAATTTTTCCGGGTTGTCCTGGCACATGAGTTTTATATCCTCCCAGGAAATTCCCTGTTTAACCATGCTGGCGATCATCATCTGCATGCCCTGCACTGGACTGGGGTTATGGGCCTGTCCAAAGTCCGTAGCCAGGATGCAGTGTTTGGCCCCCACTTCCCTGATGGCTTCGAACATGACTTCTGGACTTAAATTATCATGGCGGGGCATGGTGGCCACCCAGCAGTGTTCTAAATATGCATGGCGGGCCATTTCCCTCTGTTCATCCAGTGAGGCTCCCACTACCCTAGTGAGGGGGTGGTTTACCATTACCTTCTCCACTTGCAGGCTGTGGCACAGGTCCAGTACCTGGAATATCTCCGGGGGGCTCAGGTGTCCGGTGGCCAGTACCATACTGTGGTCCTTCACCAGATGTAGTATCTCCTCCAGTGCATCGGTGTCCAGTTTTATTTCCTGGTGATGGACAGTGGGAAGCCATATTATTTTACCCCCCATTAATGCTGTGCTTCGCACTGTTTCTGGATTCAAGCCCCCCACATTGAGGTTCAGGGTTACTCCACCTATTACTGGCAGTCCAGTCATCATACTGGTAAGATGGGCTCGGCCAGCAGTGGGTTCTACATGAGACTTGAGCACTATGGTGCGCATTCCCCTCTCTTTGGCCTCCAGAGCAGCTTCATAATCGGTTAATAACCGGGGTTTAACATCGGGACTGGTGTGGATGTGGGTGTCAATTAAACCATCCAGGAGCTTGCTCTCTTTTACTTCATCACTGAGATTCATACTGATCATAACATCTAGAAAAAGATTTATTTGTTTATCCCGTAAAGGTAATTATTCCGGGGGATTACTTCTTTTACGGGCCTCCTGGTAGAGGTTACTCCCGGTGGAGTCCATGGTGACAATGAGTGGTCCGAAGTCCTTGACCTCCAGTTCCCAGACTGCTTCTGGTACACCCAGATCCAGCCAGTGCACACCCTCTATTTTAACCACGGAACTCACGTACAATGCAGCGCATCCCCCCACTGCAGCCAGGAAAACGGCACCATTACGTTTTAGTGCTTCGGCGGTCTCATCATCCATTCCTCCTTTCCCAATCACTGCCTGAGCTCCCTGATCCAGTACTTCTGCCTGGTAAGGGTTCATACGGGTGCTGGTGGTGGGTCCCACTGCCACCATATGGTAATTTTCATCTTCCTGTTTGATTATGGGTCCGGCATGGAATATAACCGCACCTTCAAGGTCCACAGGTGAACCAGACTCAATTATGCGTTTATGAGCACTGTCCCGTGCGGTGTAGATGGTTCCGGAAATGTAAACCGAATCTTTAATTCTTAACTTTTGAGTGTCTTCCCTTTTAAGGGGTGTTTCAAGATGAACAATCATTTTTACACCATAATTAGTTTAAGATTATATTACTTATCCTCTAAATATAAAATAGGAAGATTTCCATTTTAATTCACAAAATGCGGGTTTTTCATCCCCACATCACGGCCAGAATCAGGATGATAATGAGCACAACGATAACTGCTCCCAGTAGTATGCCGGGATCTGTTTCTTGGTAGAACCGGCTGACTTTATCAGTAAAGGTGGGATTATGTACACTGTCCTTTTTACTCTGGATAGCCGTCATCAAACGTTCCTGTTCCAGTATGATGTTAAGGTAATTTTTCTGGCTGGTGGCATTGAATTCCCGGTCAATGATATCCCAGACACCCTCCTCTTCCGGGGTAGAAACAGGGGATGTGAAATCTAAAAAATCGCCATCCACTTCTATTTGGGGAATTAGGCTTATTAAGGACTCTCTTCTTTCAACTAACCTGTTTTGAAATGAATCGAAGACTTCCCTATTGCGGTGAAGGTTGGTACTTTTTAACTGCAAATCCTGGTAGGTTTTGCAAAATTCCAGGGGGTTACCACATTCACATTTATCATAATCCCGGAGGGTCTCATCATCCTTCAGTTTGTAATATCCTCCGCAGTAATTGCAAAAGAGATATCCACCAGCAGAACGAATTGGTTTTCTGGTTTTTCTCTTTAAAGCCATGATGACACCTGAACTTGGATTTTTATAATAACTCTTTCCAGGGAGGGGAAGGAAATTTATGTATTTTTGTTTAAGCACCCGGGATGGAATTGACCTTGGGTTTAAGTTTCCAGTTGATTCTAACCAAGGATCAGTATCCCTTACTATTCAATTAACTATACCTTACTCTTTCAATTAAATATAAGATTATAAATCTTAGGGTATTAATGCATTTTTCGGAAAGATGTTTAAGAGAAGTGCAGGGAAAATAACTGACTATATTTCCTTCATAGTGTGTTATTAATGGATCATGGCAAAATTTGTAAATGAAAAATAAAGGGTACATTGCATTACATTTATTTGCATTCATTTGCATTACAATTTTACAGGGATATTTTTTCAAAAAAAATAATTTTAACCCCTCATTTTTCATATATCCCCACGAAATTTTCTAAACTAACCCAAAAAAAACAGTGCGTATACCAGTAAGGTGAACCTAAAATAAAGTAATACTTATTTTATTTCAATTAATATATTGTGTTAATGTTTAATAACTTAAGGGATTTAATATTATAGGTAGCTCTGTTAATTCTAAATAGCTAGGAGAACTCCTTACCATCATAACTAATTTAAAAACAATTGTTAAGTAATAGGATGACCATAAAATTAAGAACCAACCTATAAATAAGGAGAGCAGACTAATATAGTAAGTCAAAATACTCATAATTCAAATTTACAAAAAAATCCTTTACAATTATTGGCCTTAAGAGGTGTATTATGTCGGCAGTCGATAACATTACTGACCTTTCCAAGTATCTGGTGACCCTTCCCCCTAGTAGAATATCCATTTTATGCATGACCTTCCTGAGCTTCCTAACTGGTGCCATTGCCGCCTATCTGGAACCTTTATCATCAATATTCGATAGTATTGTCTACGGAGGATCAGCGGGTTTCCTGATCTTTGGACTCACTTCCATCATGGATGGAGCCATTACCCAACCGGTGATCAACGCCATGGAAGGGCGGCACATGAAGATGAAGCAATCCATGTTCGTGTCCCTGTTAACCATGGTACTGGTGGCCCTGGTGTACATTGTGGGGAGCCTGGTTTCTACCTTCACTGTTTACAGTTATATCATTGATGCACTGATTTTAGGCTGTGTTCTAGCATTTGGAGTGCGTATATTCATTATTTGGGGTACTTCCAATATAGGGGCCATTAGATCTATTTTAGTATCCGCCATACAACCGGTTTTGATTCTGAGCATGGTGGTGGTTATAGTATTTTTAACCAGCATAACCACCAACATCGGATCATTCAGTATCCTGGCCGTGGCACTGAAGGGAATT
>NZ_JARVXG010000051.1:10000-65000 GCF_029848115.1 Methanobacterium formicicum
TAATAGCAGCCCTCAAGACGCTTTTTGGGTGTAATATAGAATCCACAGAATAAACATCGTCTTTTAACTTTGCTAAAGAAGGATCTTTTGCACAGTGAACAAGTAAAACAACATCCTTTAATAAAAGAACACCAACAATATATTTATGTCTAGTTTTAGATGAAGAGAATAGAGAATCCCTAAAAGTATTAATTAAATCTTCAACTATATTACCATCAGGGTCAGGATAATTTTTACGAATATCTTCAATCCATCGTTTAATAGACGGATTTTTTGTGCGAATATCAGAAAATAATATTTTCTTATCCATAATCCGCGATTCAAGGTTCCTTATAACCTCACGGATATGTAAATCTTCTTTAACTTCATAAAATAAAAAACTATCATCGTCGTTATTATCCGGACTCAAAGCCCATTTTTCCCAGAAAAAAACTTTAGATTTAGAAATACCTTCATCAATATAATCTGAAACATCAATTTTTTCATTATTAGAACCATTGATTTCAATATCTGGCTCAAACAAGTTTTCTTCTATCATTATAATTACCATTGTAAGATTTCATCTTTTATACAGATAACCAATCAATGGTAGGTCTATTCAATCCTTTCATAGGGGTAAACATTTTTAAAATTCCAGTGTAAGTAAGATCCAACTGAATCTGCATTAGCTAAGTTATTAAATTCAGTTTCTGGTACTTCTTTATAGATATACAAACTCTGATCATTAAATCTGACATAAGTGATCTGATTTTCAGCATCATAACCTATTTCTGCAACATGCGATGAAATTACGGGTATCATTTCAGGTATCATTCTATCTCCTCGTTAAATCTTTGATTTCTCCATAAATTAAGTAGTTTTTTATAATTGTCATTAATATCCTCCTTTTTATTTAGCCATAAATCCGAAGGTAAAGGATCTGAACTTTTAGGAGTATTATGGGCCTTATAAAACTTTACTCTTGATGGGATCTTTACTGCTTCCCCAGATATGATCCCTTCACCTGTTCTTAAACTTGGAAGAAGATCAATAATAGTTTGCAACTCATCCTGAATTGCGGACTTTATATGGCCCCTATCTTTAGAATTATTCATTCGCAGAGCAATAATAGTTCCACACTGACTTAAAACAGTTTCATCTAATTCAGAAGGTCGCTGAGTGACCATTACTAAACCAACACCATATTTGCGCCCTTCTTTAGCTATCGTCTGAACAGTCTTGGATGAAATAGAATTTTCTCCTGCTTTTAAGTAATTATGAGCTTCTTCAAGAACAATCATCAAAGGTTGTTCTTTACCACCAATTGGAGTATTTTGCCCCCAAAATAGCCCATCATAAACTATTTTAAGTAAAGTACCTGAGATTGAATTCATTATTTCGCTGGGTACTCCAGATAAATCAAGGATTGTAACTGGTTCTCCAGTACCTATCCACCCTATCAATAATTCACTTAAATCTTTCTCAATTTTCCCTTCTAAATTTGGATTATACTCTCCTGGTTTGAATAAAAAACTGTACCTGCTATCTTTCAATTTGATTCTTATGCTATCAAGAAAACCCAATATACCTTTTCTAGCATTATTGAAAAATGGTTCAGTATTGTCGGGAGTTGCTGATTGATATTTACTGGATATCAAATTTTCCGGATCACCTTTTTCTTTTAGACACTCAGAGTGATCTTTTTTAAAAGTTTTTCTTTCAAAATCATCCAGATTGAACCAAAGTTGATTAATACTAAAAGGTATTGGACTATCTGCAGTTATTATCTCTTTTTCAACTCCCAAATCATTAATCTTATTTGAAGCAGCTTTAGCTTCTACAATTTTAGATCTAAAATAATCTTTATTAGGATCAGTTAAATTCCCTGGAAATATACTCATTAATTCTTCAAACGGTAAGGCCCAAAAAGGGATATACAATTCTTTTTCATTTTTTGAAGGATTAGCATTAATTTTGTAAACATTACTTTTATCGCTTAAAGCAGAATTGTATTCCCCATGAGGGTCAACTACAAGAATTCTAGAACTTTCAAAACCTTTTTCTGCTATTGAATTCAATAAAACCGCAGTCAAATTTGATTTCCCACTACCTGTTGAACCAAGGATTGCACAATGTCTCGAAACTAATTTATTTAAATCTATTTTCGCATTTAAGCTTTCAGAAATACTTATATTTCCCAGATTAATTGAATTATTTTCATCAAAACCACCATATACAATGCTCAAATCTTTTATTGTAACTAAATGGATTTTGTCACCAGTGGTAGGAGATTGTGATACACCCCTATCAAATCTGTTTCCAATTTGTTCCCCAACTAAGACCATGTTGAGCCATTGTTTATTACTTAATTTATCGTAACCATCCACTAAAAGTTCATTATAATTATCAGGCATTGCTGCAGCCCCTATTTTTGTAACAATACCATACAAATTAGCATACCCTAATGGAATTTTCAAAAATGAACCTATTTGACCAACACGATAGACTACACCTTCAATAACTGGCATATTAGATTTTAAGTTATCAGCAAGTTGAACTGTAATATTATTCCCATTCACACTTACTATTTCGCCAATTTCAGTATATTTATTAATCATGAGTTTCACTTATTCTAAATTATTATCAATTATCAAAGAACTCAAAAAAGAGACAAAATTAGAAAAATCGGGAAGTAAAAATTCTCCTTCTTTCATTTTTATTTCATTTTCATCAGAATCCAACTCATCCCACTGCTTAAAATACTTGTTTAAAAAATCCGTTTGTTCACTTTCAGTTTTTAATTCCCAAATACCATATTGACATCCAATTACCGCGTTTCTAATACCGTAAATTGATAATTTGCTGTTTTTTTTGGCCATTTTAACTAAGTTTGAGTTATTTTTTAAAATGAAATCTTTGTTACCATCTTGATTTATAATATCATAATAAAGAGAGAAAACGTGAGAAGATGAATTAGAATTTAAAGCCGTGACAATTCTTTCGTTGATATGTTCATCTCCAAAAGAATATCCACATGTAATCAAAATAGAATCATCACGCCTTAAAAAATTACTCAACCTATCCAAAAATGAGATATAAGGCTGTTTTTTGGAATCACTATATTTAAGAGTTGAAGGATAAATAAGAATGTCATTTTCACTTGAATCTTTACGTAAAACCTTCCCTGATCTTTTATCATGATGCCAGCCTAATGATCCATGAATTTTCCATAATTTGGTCTGTCTAGGCAAAAATTCAAAATCTTCAACCGAATCAGAATTAAAAAAAGGCATAAAACTACCAGTGAAACCATCATAATATGGAACATTTTTTAATTCCAACCCTAATTCAAACAGGTAATCATAATTAAGAGTAAATATTTCAATTCCATACTTCCTATCAGCACGATTTATCCACTCTGTGAAATCACTGTGAATACTATTTTCCAAATATATTTCATTTTCCATTAATTTTTCATGAATTGATACATTTTTTCTAATTTCAGTTTTTATAAGTGTGATTAAATCAGAAATATCATCCAAATTTAAGCCATTAATTTCTGTATCACCAAAAATAACGTCTTTTTTCTTTTCAAGATTTGTTAAAAGAGTCTCAATATTATAATTCGCCTCTCCAATCTCATCCTTTATTTGATTAATAGCATCTTCATATTGAGTTAATTCAGCTTCAATAATTTCAGTTAATTCACCAATAGCAGGAATATAAGGATGATCATCTTTCTTTCTAGCTAAAGAAGTTCCGGCTCCAAATAAAAAACCAATTCGTTTCTTATCAGAAATTAACAACTGTTGTAGTTGACGAATATATTCAGAAGGATCATGGGTTAACTCAGCCATTGTTACACACCATCAATATAACTTTATCATTGTAATTTAATACTATGATATTAATAAAGGTATGTAATAAAAAAATAACTTAAAAAAAAATTATTTATATTTCTCTCTAATCTTCTTTTTTAGAAGGTAGTTAATATCAATAACGTATTTACCTTCTTCGTCAGAGACTATGACTGATTCATCCGAAATCAAGGATTGCAGGTTTACTTCATAGACCCCGTGTTCCTTAACCATTATGGTCTCAATAGAATTTCCTTTAATTTCCTTTATTTCTTTAACTTTTCCTTTCTGGTGGAATTCAAAGAATTTACTGCCACAATTTGGGCAGCCTTTAAGGATAAGGTCTTCTGAGTCCTCGTATTCATGGCCACATTTAATACAGCGATGCATCGCCACCACCGAGGCTTGCCACCATGGACAGGAAATTGGATTTCCGTTTCACTGTCTTCATTACATTGGCCGGGCCAATAATGGTGATACCCACTGTTTTCTTCTTGGACAGCCCGAAAAATGAGCTTTCATCCTTTTCCAGGGTGTAGATATCAATGCCCACAAAGTTTTCCACATCGATCTCGCGCATGGTGGTTTCAATGAGCTCTGCCTCTTCTTCGGGTTCCAGGCCGCCCTCAATTACGAGAAGTTCACCTTTTTTAACTTTTTCCACGATCATGGAGATTTTTTCGATGCTGCTCTGGTTTCTGAGAGCATCTGATGAGATGAAATCCATTTTGAGAGTGTTGGTATCAGCTTCATCCATTTATATCACCTTTAGTTGAACTTCTCCACCATGGCCTGGTACAGTTTATCGGTGTTTTCACCGTGCAGGGCGGAGATGGAAACCACCTTGTGCTGGGGGAACACCGAGGTTATTCTTTCTGGTTTGGACTCGGGTAGGTCCACCTTGTTGGCCACAATTACAAAGGGTATCTTACGGGCCTCCAGGTTACCGATTATGGTTATGTTGGCCTGGGTCAGGGGGTCCTTGGTGGAATCCACCACCAACAGCACACCAGTAACATCATCCAACCATTTTATGGCCTCTATTATACCCTTAGTTGCTTCTTTAGCCCTTTCTTTTGCTTCCAATTCTGATAGTCCGTACTGTAAGAAGTTTTTGTAATCAATTTTCGTGGCGATTCCCGGGGTGTCAATAATGTCAAAATCCAGTTCCACACCATCGTAATTGAGGGATACTCTTTCCTGTCGGTACACCCTCCGTGTTTCGTGTGGTATTTCTGAAACCAGACCCAAAGGTTTTCCCAGCCAGTCTTTGGTCATTCTGTTGGCCAGTGTAGTTTTACCGGAATTGGGATGTCCGTAAAATCCAATTTTGAGTTTTTTTTCCTTTCCAATTAGTTTGTTGAAGATGTCTGTGAAGAATTTTTTCCTGAATATGCGCATGATATCAACCATTAAATCACTCTTGGTATGTTTCACCGGGTTTAAGTACTGCTACTTTGGTTTCGGTGGATTTTTCTACTAACTCCTTGAATTGCGTGGCATCCTGTTCTATGGGTGGAAATGTGTTGTAGTGCATGGGTATTATGACTTCCGGTTCCAGCCACTGGGCAGCAATGGAAGCCTCCCGTATTCCCATGGTGTAACGGTCACCTATGGGTATAAGGGCAATTTCTGGCTGGTAAATATCTTTTATAACTGTTTTCATGTCCCCAAAAATGCCAGTGTCTCCAGCGTGGTAGATCTTCCGGCCGTTTTCCAGTTGCAGTATGTAGCCACAGGAACTTCCACCGGGCCGGGTATTATCCAAAAAGTCCATGTCTGCCGAGTGGATGGAGTTTACCATGGTGATCTTTATGCCTGCAGCTTCAATGGTTCCTCCCATGTTCATACCCGTGGTCTCCAGTCCCAGTTGGGTGAGGTAAAGGGAGTGTTCATGGTTGCACACCACCAGGGCCTTGTTTTTTTGGGCCAGTTCAATGGTATCTCCAAAGTGATCGTTATGGCCGTGGGTGACGCATATCACATCGACTTCCAGGTCCTCAGGATCCAGGGGGCAGGAGGGATTATCACGCATGAAGGGATCAATTACCAGTTTGTGGTTATCCGTGGAAATGTAGAATGCAGAGTGGCCCAGCCACTGTATTTTCATTCTTTCAGCTCCAGATCGATGTCCTGGGAGATGCTCCAGGCATCTTCAAACATTCTTTCAATCTCGTTAATGGATTTTTTGTCCTTGTAGATGACTCCCACTTCGTAGCTTTCGTAGATGGGATCCGTGGATATGATGAGACCGTTGGCCTCATCAGCCACCACCGCTACAGTGTGCACGTGGGGCATGGTCCTTATCTGAACATCCTTTTCCTGGAGGAGTTTTATGAGCTCTACTGATGCATCATCATCCAGGCTTGCTTCCTGGATGATCATACGGCTTTCGGTGTCCATGAATTTCTTAAGGACACTCACATCGATGTTACGCACCCAGGGGTACATCATGAGGAGTTTGTTTTGGGCAGTAACTATGGTATCTTTCATGGCTTCCTGAACATCCTGGGCCTCGAAAGACCAAATTATGGATGGTTCTGTTGAATCTGTCTTTAATTTGTCGATGGTTCCCTTAAAGGAGTCAAGCCGTTCATCGATGATGCTTTCAATATCCTTAGCATTCTGTATGTAGTTTTCCTTAAGCTTGTCCAGCCGGTTTTTAACAAACTGGTCATCCCTTCCGGTGCGGGATTGCAGTTCCTTGAGCCGGTCCTTGTCAGCAGTTTCCAGTACAGATTTAGGTGCATGTCGGGGTTTTTCCTCATCTTTTGCCGGGGTAGGTTTAGGAGGTGTAACTGTGCCATCCTTTTCAGCTGTTTTCTTCTTAACTGGAGCTATTTTCTTAGGGGCTGTTTTGGGTTGGGTAGCCAGATCTGGAGGCAAGGTAGTTGGTTTTTGGGTTTTTTCTGGCTCTTCCATCTTTTTTTTAGGTTTAATAGCTTTTCCCCTGGTTTCTGGTTCCTTTTTCAAGGGGATGGAAGATTCCGGTGCGGGTCCAAATCTAGGTTCATCTTTAGCACGGGGTTTAGGTTTAATAGCCCTTGGTCCTGAAGATGGGGCTGCTTTTGAAGGTTTTTTATCTTTAACAGGCATTTTTTTCGGTTTTGTTGGCGTCTTGCTTGGGGGTTTGGCTTTTTTAACCTTTTTTGGCCTTGGCATTGCTCCTTTGGAGAAATCTATCTTACTACCGAAGAATATCACTAAAATAAGTCCAAATACAGATGCAATTAACCCCAGAAAGAAAGCTATGGGGTTTGGTGGAACAGTAAAACCAAGATACATTAAATAAAAACCACCGCAAACCAAGAGAAGCCCAAAAACGCTGACAATTAAATTGATCATCCTAATACCTCCTAAACTTATTATGTTAGGGATTATTTATAAGTTATTAGTTTTATCACACACCAATCATTATCAATCTTTCAGTTTGGGTCTTAAAAAAATAAATCACCTAATTTAAATTGGGACTTTCCAATTATTAATATTTTCCGAAAATTCCCATAATATTACCGAGATTTATCATCCCAGTTGGAGGTTACATCTAGGACCGGGCCACACAATTCTGTATGATGTCCACCGCAGTGTCAGTTCCATTGTACCGGGAGAATATATCCCTGGTTCTGCGAGCACTATTTTTTAAATCCTGATTCTCCAGGAGATAATTGATATTATCCGTTAGGCTATCAATACTCAATGTTCCCATCTTCTGCACCCGGGCCAACCCGTATTTCCTCATGTTCCGTGCATTCCTCTGTTGTTCGGGGTGATTTTCAATGGGAACCATTAGGCTGGGAATCCCCAGGGAAGCTATTTCCATGGAGGTGGTGTGTCCAGCCAGAGATACCAGGAAGTCCGATAACTTCATCCACTCCATTATATCCCCCAGGAATCTTTTGAATATTATGCCTGGTGAGGATTGGATATTCAGGTCAATGGTGGGTCCAGTTACCAGTATCATCTGGTCACAGTCCAGTTGGGGTGCGGCCTGGTACAACAGGTTTAACAGTTTGTTCCCAAATTCGGATCCCCCCACCGTGGCCATTACTATTTTATCATTCTTTTTAAATCCAAATCTCTGGCGGAGGTCCTCTTTACTCCCCATGGTTTTGGGATTCATTTTAAGGATGGGGCCGGTGAAGTGCACCCGTTCACGTATTGCGGAAGGAATTTCATAGGAATTTATCACATCCGGGACGATTATGGAACTGCACAGACGGGATACATCCTTTATGAAACGTTGCAGGCCATTTTCCAGGTACTCCAGGGTGCGGTCTTTATGCTGATCCTCCTTGAGTTCTGGTGCCAGGTCATTGCTCACCAGGACACAGGGAATTCCCAGCACCTTGCAGGTAATGGGAACTGAATAATGGGAATCACAGACCACCACATCCGGGTTGAAATCCTTGATTATGCGGGATTCATGATAAATACTCTTTAAAAAAACGTAAGGCACATCAATGGATTTACGGGCGGTGTGTTTAAAGTCCAGTTCACCCGAACTCCCGTAGAACTTGATGGGAGGAAGTTCCATGACTTGGTAGTCACTGTACTCACTGAGCATCTGGTAACCTGAACCATAACTGGCAAAGAGAACTTCATCACCCATTTTTTCCAATTTCTGGGCTAAAGCCACTGAACGGGAAGTGTGTCCCATTCCAATGCCACACGGTATTAGGAGTACTCTCATTTTAATATCCTTGAAAAGTTTTTCATGGGGATTTTATAAAAAATTCAAACCTTAAGAAATAGTTAATTAATGGTCTTTTTAATATTTGCCTATTTTATTTGGAATGTTTTCCTAGTGAATTGTTCGACTGGAAAATAAATCACCACCGGAATAAAATTATCGGAAGGAGGATAACTTACATTGCCAGGAGTAATTTTAATGAATCCACAGGTTATGAATTCACTGGTAGAAAAAGAGTTTAATCTATTAAAATTGAGTGGATTTAATTAATCCTGGGATTGTATAAAGGAAACGATGTTCTTAAAAAGTTCCAGAGAGTCTTTATTGTTGCTTAAACTCCAGGCTAATTTATTCCTAAGTGATCTTTTTGGTTCTTCACCCAGGGAGTTCATGTAGAAGATGGTGTGGTTGAATAGGGTATCAGAACCGATCCTAAACTTAGTATCTCCATCCTTTTGAACCTCATCGATTTTCCGGCGGAAAATTCTTTTAAGGCTTTTGGAAGCCCGGTAAACCTCTTCATGGTCATTGCTTTCCATCTGTTTGAGGATGGTTTCAATTTCCACGAAATCAGTGCGTGATACACCAAAGACAATACCTTCTGGTCTTATGGACTGTATCCGCTTCACTCCATCGTATATGGTGAAATCATAATCAGCGATGTAGATCTGCCCTTCGCGCAGGAGGGCCATTAATGATTCATTGAATGTTTTATCCGATGTTCCTATCCCAGATTTTGATCTAATAATCTCTAAGATCTGCTTTTTGGATAGTTCATCCCCCTCTAATATGTCCAGGATTAAATTTCTCAAATTGTAATTTTTGGGCATGTTCACAAACCCTCTTTTTTATTGTGTGATAATATGCACAAAGAACTATATAAAAGATAATTATATGTGAATATTTAATATCATCATCAATCTATATAGTAATATAGATCGAAGATGAATATTGTTCTCTACGAACAAAGAAAATATTTATATACAACTATCAACAGAAAAGATGTATATAAATAAGAAAACCCTTATTGGAGGTAAAAATATGAGCTTTTTAAAAGACGAAGGTGGACAAGGAGCAGCTGAATATATATTACTGTTTGGTGGAGTTATCGTTATTGCAATCGCTGCACTACTGATCTACAGAGCATACTTCACTTCTAACTCCGGACTACAAGCATCTTCCGATGTTAACACCGTAAGAAACAGCATGAACAAACCAAAATAGATTTTTCTATTTTTTTTTCTTTTCTTATTTTTAGAATTTCTGATGATTTTTTCTCTAAAATTACAATTTTAATTATAAATAAATATGTTGTCACTCTTACTCACTGCCAACAGAAAAAGTTTTTGTAAGCGTTTATTACCTAATTAAATACATCTAATGTTTAAGGCCCACTGATTTTTGGAATAACTTGCACTAAAAGATACACGTGTAATGTTATATAATATGAGGAATATAATACATTACTAATTAATTATAAATGAGAAAATTAGATTAAACATCTAAGTTAAGTGTGAGATCATGGACCCTAAAATTCTTGATAATGGAGGACAAATAAGCGCTGAAATGATCCTCCTTATAGGTGCTATACTGATAATAGTAATTATTGCCGGAGGATACATCCTGGATATCTCCGGATCCATTGCCGGAAACATTACCAGTGTGGTTGACACTGCAAGAGACAACACCATAAACCGAATGTAAGGTCCTCTTGCCTAATACTATTTTTTAGTCATATAATTATGTATTAATCTTCATTTTGTTAGACTGCCTGCCAAACTGTACTACTGTTATTTTTATATAGTGAACTGAAGGTGGGGGTGTTCACACTCTCCAGCACCAACTTGGTAAAGGTGGAGTTTTCAAATCGCTTATCCATTACTACCACTTCTGATTCATCAAATAGTATTACCACACAGAGATTACTGTTGGGGTTAATGTAAGTCTTATTTTCCACAGTACCATCAGATTGGATGAAACAGTAGGGTAACTCGCCCTTATAAGTCACAGTTTTGTGGGTGTTATCAAATTGGAACCTAGTGTCACTTAACACGAGGTTCCCCTCTTCATGATGGATATCTGCAAAAACGTAGGTGAAATTTCCACCACCATTTTTATCAAAGTCCCAGCTACCAAAATTGAATACCCAGAAACCTTTGTTCACCATTTGGGTGTAAGTCCATACTACATAAGGTCGGGGACTATTCGGATGAGTGTAGGAAATAATTGTTTCTGCCTGGGACAGACTAAGGTTATACTGGTTAACCAGTAGATCCCGGGCAACTGATTTATCAACACCCAGAATATTGTTTAAGATTTCTGCAGTCCGGTTTGTATTATGAGTGTATTCATCAAGGGTTAAATAGCCCAAATCTCCACTGGTGGCTATCATTCTGAAGATACCTGCGGATAAATTTCCATCGCTGGTGTAGAAGGCCCGGTCTATCCAGTATTCCCGGGCAGTGGTAGGGGATTTAACTCCGTAAGTATAGGCACTATCCAGATTACGGTATTGAACTGTTTCAATGTAAGCCATTCTACCGTCAAGGGCCACCGATCGATTGGCAATGGAAGTTATGATGTGTCCTGCTGGCCAGTTGGAAAATACCACAGTGTCGTTAGAGGTATTGTGATTAATCCACTCCAGAGAATCCCACAGATTATCATCAGCTCCGGGAGGCATTTCCAGTGAGTCCATTACATTGGCCACCGCAGGGAATAACACCAGTAAGATTACCAGCAAAGTTAAAAAGGAAGTTAAGTATTGTTTATCCCTGAAAAGAGCAAGAACTATATTAGAAGACTTATTTTGCCGGATTAAACCCAGGTAATTCACACATAGACCTACCATTATCCCGGTGCTAATGGTTAAGGGAGGTATCATGATCATGATAAACCTGGACCCTTTCATAAGGGCTAAAAATCCAGTTAATGCCCATAAAACCAGGAAAAGATAGATGAACCAGTCCACAGAGTTCAAATACTTTTTCTTGAGGTCTTCAGTTAACAAAACCCGTAGCATCCATACCAGTCCAAAAATTCCCCCGAATAATGCAATCCCCACACCGGAAACAACTCCGTCAAAGGTGGGATGGGATAATTCACTTACAGAAAGGTAGATGTCAGGCCAGGGGGCCCACGGACTTTGGACTCCTGTTAATTTCAAAAATTCCAGTGGCCCGTACAAGAGTTTAAGGAGACTTAAAAATCCGGTGAATAATGTTAACAGGATAAGGGTGACTGCGATAAATGTTAAAAATGTTGTTATGAATTGTTTCATGGGTTTTTTCTGGAAGTAAGACCCCAAAATCCATAAAACACTGAAAACAGCCATTAAATAGAAATAATATTGCCAACCATTCCAGGCAGTGGAAAAAAGGAACATGGAAAATCCGGCTAATATCGAGAGAATTATGCTATTTCGGGGATTTTTATTGATGGAAGATTCCCAGAAGAGCCATACCACCAGTAGGGGGAATAAAATAATGAAGATATCGGTATCAAACCAGCCAGCCACGGTACGAAGGAAATAAAAAGGTGCTAAAACTGTTAAAACACCGGCAACAACGGCACCAGATTCATTGGTTAATCTGCGGGTGAAAAAATAGGCCACCACCCCTGCCAGTGGAGCCACAAATGCAGATAGCCAGAAACAAACCACCAGCAAGGGGACACTGCTGAATAAATTAATGAACTTGTAAACCAGGGCCGTGAGGTAAACAATCAAGGGAGGGTAGTCCAGGGGAACACCAGGAGAATAGGAATGGGTATCCCACTCCCGGCCATCGATTATAGTGTCGCCTAAATATCCATGATCCAGGAAGTTACTTGTTAAACGGTAATTGTAATATGAATCAAGTTCATACATGTAGGGTAAGTTGTTTTCATCCAGTGAAAATGATTTTTCATCGATGGGAGTGCCGGTTACATGGGCAGATCCAATTCTAAAGAAAAATCCAATGGCGAATATCACCAAAATTGCAGTGATCAGTTTAATATATTTTTTTTCCATTTTAAACAACTTTTACCTTAGTTCTATATTAAAAGTTCTATATTTTGGAATATATTCTTAAGTTCTTTATTTTATTACCAGTTATCTCCTGGAAATGGTTAAAGGTTAACTCATCTCCCCCTCCCCAGACAAAGTAGTAATCAATGTTATTTAACTCAAGTTTCTGTTCTAAACTGGTTTGATTACTTTTTTTAGTTACTCCAAAATATCGGGACCCCAAATAATAGGATAAACTCATAGTATCTGCCCATCGGTCATTGGAAGCTATGTTTCCCTGTAAATTATACTCATTTCTTAAGGTAACACCTACAGATAGAAGTTGGTCTCCGCTACCCACAAATCCACCTATTTCCATAATGGGCGTTATCATAAATGAGAGCATTACCATGATCAGGAAAATATTTCTTAAACTCAAATTTAAACTTCCCCGTTCATATAAATAATTCACCAAGTAAAATCCATTTATCAGTAGTAAATATGAAATCGGCCATAAATAACGAGGTTCTACAAATATAAGAACATATCCTCCAATATAAATTAAAATGGTCATCAGGAGTTTAACCAGGTCAAATTTAACCCTTCTTGATTCACTTTTTACCACGAAATATATGCTTAAAATTAGTATTAACATTGCTAAAGGAGAAAATCTTTCCAGGAAGGCAATTGTGCGAAGTACATTATTTTTAACGATTTCCAGTTGTAAAACAAAGTATTCAACTGACTCCAATGGATTCCAGTCATCTAATTGAATTGAAGCAGGATCTTCCCATATGCTAACGGCATCTTTATTAGGTGGTTCAAGGAGTCCTGAACTGTAGATCGGATGTTCAGGATAGGTCAGACCAACTATGGCATGATTATGATCCTTAGCCGTGCCTATGGTCACTTCCCCCTGTTTTGAACTGATCATCCCTATCCATAAACCACTGACTATGAAAAAAACTACCAGTCCTAAAAAAAGGTTTTTTAAAATCTTTTTTCTCTTTTTTCCTTCAAAATAACATATAAAGTTAGATAAGATAAAATGAACCAAAAAAAATGGAAAAACAAAACTCTTTGCCAAGTATCCTAGTGCTCCTAAAAATCCAGACCAAAATCCATTTGACACATCATCAGGGTATCGGTAATTGAATATCACTGCGAAATAAAATACCAGAATACAGCTAACCAACAAATCAGGAGTAGCATATCTTATTGCAAAAAATAAAACCATTGGAATGCACGACACCAGTAGGGCACTTCTGACCATTCCATCCAAGTTAAAGGTTTTAGCCAGCCGGTTTAGACCAATGATAGTTACAGATCCAACAATCAATGAGAGAACGCGGGGTATGATAGCTGATTGAAAGGGATCAAAACCTCCTAAAAGGAACGGTGCTATCAACCAGGAGTAAAGGGGACTCCAGTAAGCATTTATAGCCTCATTCCAATTTCCAGTGGAGTAATGGTGGGCAATGGAAATATAGGAAATTTCATCACCCATCAGGTTATAGTGAAAAAAGGTAAGGAAAATGAATGCCAGACCCGAATATACCACTAGAACAATACTTAAATCCCGGTGTTCAGATATAAATGCTTTTATATTCATAGCTACCCTGTTTAATACGTTCCCAGTTTAATTTGAGCAATAGTATTGTTATTTAAATCCCTGACGGTCACATAACCATCCGATTTGTAGATATTAATGTTTTGATGCTTATCTACGAATCCTCTAGTACCCCCATAAGTATTATCGGAATAAAGTCCATTGGAAACGCTTCGGCCAGTCATCCAGGCCACCTTTTCTGACAGTTCCCTCTCAGTCCAAACCACTTGATTAGCAGATGTGCTATTTTCAATGTAATCCTTTAAAGGAGCATATTCTCCTTCAAACGGTGTTTCAAGGGCATCCCATCCTTTACCATGCTGGTTTGGTAAATAGCTGAAAAATATCACCACCCCCATCATGGAAATGAAAACCATGAGCAGGAGGAATAAAGATGATAAAAGTCGATTACGGTTACTAGAAAGGTTTTTATATCCCCTTTCAACAGCGAAGCCTGCTAAAATGGCCATGGGAAGGGCTGCAAATTGAAATCCTCTTAAAAAATCTCCGTTAAATCCAAAGAAGCTGAAAAATATCACAATCACAATGTACGTGGTGAATAGTTTAAACTGCCGGTAATTGGAATTATAAAGAAGGTAAAGGCCAATAATACCCAGGACAAATACGGCCAAAAAGATTAAAAATGCGTATGAACCGGGGTGAGGAGGTACCAGTTTAAGGTGAGTTAAGGTGTAGAATATGCCCCCAGTGACCAGCCTATCCTTAAAGTAAACCCAGTATACAGCCCAGAAAAGCCATGAAGGTAATAAAAGAGCTATTATTTTAAGGTTTGTTTTATCACGATAGTTATCAACCAAGTATAAAGGTATAAAACAGAACAAAGCAACCATATGAGTCCATAAACCCACCAATGATGCTAGAAATGCCTTTTTTTTATCTTGAGGAATGTAATAAATAGTTAAAACCGCCAGTATAGGAATGTAAGCAGCAGGGATGGCTGCGGTTAATGTGGATGGTGCAGGCATGGCCAGGGAAAAAAGTCCAGCAAAATATCCTGCAAAAATACCGTATTCACGGTTAGCAAACCATGATGCAACTCCCACGGTTAATAAGACCTGAGATATGCATAAAAATGAGTGGGCAAAGCGAACACCTGCCAAATACCATAAACCAGCGTAAACTGCATTGAATAATGGTTGATGCCACACTGGCCTACCCATAGGATAGTAGGTGATGTTGTCCCAGAACAATCCCCAGAATGGGTTTTGAATTATTTCCTGTGCCCGGGCCAAGTGAAAATCGGTGTCACCACCCACTGGGAAAAGGAAGTAGGGGCGGAGGATCAGGACGATAAACACTGCTATTAGGGGGGTGAATGGTATTAGTAGTTGAATTTTATCCTTAACCTGCAATAAATCACCATAACATTTTTTTTACTATGATTAACCTTTTTATGATTTATGTTATTTAATGATATTTTATATGAATGGTAAAAAGGGAGTAAAATAGATTAAGTTTTTCTTTTTAGTGTGAGTTAAACGATGTTAAATATTAAACATTTAAATATTAATATTATCATATTAATTGTGTGGATCCTCACCGGGAGTCATAGGATACATTCTCCCACCCAACCTGTCCCTTGGTGCAGTGGTGGGGATCCTTACAAATTAAATTGTAACAAATCAATAATAATTATCGAAATTGAAGAATCAGATCATTTTTGAGATTGAAATCTATAATGTTGACTTACCCGTCTCAATCAGACCGTTTCGGAATAAAATCAAATAAAAATTTCTAATTTTGATAAATAAACAAATACCAATAATTATTCCTATTTTTTTAAAATATAATTTTTGGTGATTACTTTCCAAATGCTTTCCAACACAACCCAGGGGGATAGGGATCCTATATATAATGGAAAGTTTTTAATGACTTTTAGGGAAGAGGTAGGAGGGGGCTTATGTTAGAATAAATAATATTTATTTAAAAAAAGACATGTTAAAAAGCTAATAGTTAAGATAATCATTCAAAATTATTTAAATAAAAAGAAAAGAGAATAAAACCGTTTGTCAGAGATGGTTTTATCCGCCAAGCACATTGATTATTATTATAATGAAAAGATTATTATATATGTTTCGATCTCAGGATCTTGATCTGTAACTGTTAAAATAAAGATTTAAATCTTATCACCCTATATATTTTAATTGGTTAAGGAGGGCACGGAGTATGCCATAGTCAGAGATGGTCGTGCCTTGCTTGATACTAAGTAAGGGTACATATCCGCCGAGCACATTTAGATAAACCTGGCGGCCCCTTTGGAGGTGGTCACATGCCGACATATCTCGGTAAGCCAATATAGATCGCCAATGAAGTGAGGGGAGCTTCGGCTCCCTTCTGACCCTTAATAACTAATTTTAATATACATTCAAGGTTTTTTCAAATCACTTATGTGATATTCACAGTCTGGACAAATACATTGTTCTCCAGAATACCCCAATGCTTGAATGCATTTAATAACCCCCGTATATCCGCAATTAGGGCATTCAACATATTTATAGACCAAAAGATCACCCCTTTAACTCATATACTAATGATGAAATATAAGTTTATCATTGTTATTAAAATACATGTAAGTCTAGTTATTGTACTGCCTAAATTATCATACTCTTTTCTAATCTATAAATTAGGAGAGTATATCTAATAGTTATGAAGATATATACAATTATCACGTTTTAAGAAGGGGAGGCAAGAAATTGAATAAAACGGGTAAAATATTGGCCATACTAATCCCAATAGTGGCATTAATATCAATAGTGGGGGCAACAACCATGACCGATGCAAATAACACTACTTTAAATGAAACTAACCAAATTACACTTGCAAATTCAACAGATGAAAGTCAAGATATTAAAAATACTACATCAGAAAGCGGTTCAACATCTGAAGCAACACCACATTCTCAAGAAGCAACATCAAATACACAAAAATCAACAGAACAATCTCAACCAACAGAACAATCCAAGCAAATGATATATCAAGAACCCGAAAAACTGCCTTCAAGTGTAGTTTATCGACACGACCCAGATCATCCGATCATTGCACCAGGTTAAACAAATAAAAAAAAAAAAAAATCCCCCACACTGAGTGTGTGAGGGGTTAAAAATTATCTTTTTTTCTCCTTAGAATGGTAGTTCACGGTAATTATTGTACACCTGGACCAGCTTCCAGCTCACTATATTGTTGTAGCCATTGTTATTGTTCGATGCATCCAAGGCAACATACTCACCATTTACATAGGCCCTGACATAAACATGGCCAATCTGACCACTTTTGAACTGTGCAAGTACATGGCGATACATGGCCGGTATTCCCATGGCCCTGAGAATAGCAATTAACAAATGGGATAAGTCCACACAGTTACCTATTTTATCACGATACGTTCCCAATGCTCCACGCCGGGTATTGTAGTAATAATCATAGCCATAAACATCACGAACGTAATTAAACGCCTGTTCAGCTGTGGTGAACTGTTTAGCCAGATTTTGAATAACTGGATCATTAACTTGACAGTTAGCCGTTTTATCTAGGTAGGGTTTCAGGTCATCAGGCACACTAGGTTGGGTGGGCTGTGAAGGACTGGTCCCTCCTCCAAGGCTGTTGGTGTAGATGAAGGCAGGTAAGTATTTTTCATCTGCATAGAAATTCAATGCTCTACTGTACATGTCCATGAAGTTATAAGGGCTCATTTGGCCCAAGGGCGTGTTTATGTAGTTTGGCATCTTTTTATTTGCTTCGATGAAGTCCTTAGTTCGCTGTGCTGCATCAATGTAATCAGCTTTTAATAATTTGTTTTCAGGTAGTCCACCCATAGGATTGGAAGGGTCATCAACACTATCTGTTCTGATATTCTGATTGGTGTTATTGTTTATTTCAATTATCGCAGCAGCCATCATCCTGTTGAAACTAGGTCTGCTTACAGTTTCTCCACCAACATTCACAGTCAGGGGAGTGCTTCTCTTACTTTGTATATAGTTTGTTACTCTTTTTGAAGCGTCTAAAGTTTCGCTTATTGTTTTCACCATAATATTATACCTCCATAGCGTTCGCTAAGATGTAGTTTTTTTTTTATAAATTCAAAAAAAAATAGAGTTACAATGGCAGAGCAGGAGCGTATGGAACTTTTACCGAACCTATTGCTAGCCAAGTGAAAGTATGAGTTTCACTCCATCCAGCCCCGTCCACATGGTTAAACCAACAAGTACATCCCTGGGGAGTTTTATTCTCTGCAGATGTGGAAAGATAGGAAGAAGGAGACCCAATATATACATCAGGGGGTTCTGCAAATAATTTATTAAAATTTATAGCTTTACTGGTAGCCCTACTCCCATTCCCTGTAATAGTAGATTTACCTCTATCAATAACTTCAATAACTTCTGAATTATTAATTACTCTCCTTGTTGCGCTAACCATGCTGCCCGGGAAAACAGGGGTGAGTTTAATATAATCTAATGCAACCTCAGACTGGCTGATTGATTTAATTATAATTCTATAATTACTTTTAGGGTCAAATTTATTTATTATAGTTGTACCGAAGTCATTCACAGTATCTTCATGCATGAACATTATTTCGTAATCATAACCTCCGTCTTTAGTGATTTGTACAAGAATATCAAAGGTTTCAGTACCTGAAGAGTCCCACATTATAGTTAAAACCATATCTCCAGCCAATACACCGGTACCTAAACTTTTAGTATCTAACAATACCATTCCCGGATAGTTTGAATATACTGCACTTCCATCAAGATAATTAGGGTCATCTATGACCTTAGAATTGTCCCCTTTATAAAGTACTGCATCTAATATAAGGCTAGCATTTACTGGAATACCTGTATTGCTCATTTTAACACCTCATATTCATAAATGAAGTCTTGAAATTCTATATTGCAATTTTTATCTCCTTGAGCAAGGGGTTTGAATTTAAAGCCGATATATTTGTCAATACTGTCATAACCAATGCGGTATTTACCCTGACTTTTACCCAGGACCACATTAGTATTCATTCCCCCTGTTCCTAATTCATCAACATATGCCCTTAATGGAATGTCTGGGGCTGATGAACCAGGTTTGGAAAAAATAAGTTCCATGTCCTCTTGTCCAGGAGTACCATCTGGAGCTATCAATGAATTAGAATAAGTAGTATTCACTGCGTCGAAGATGTAAAAATCATTATAACTTGCAACAACCCCTACTGGAGTTTCTCTACCCGTTACAGCAAAATAACCCTCAGTATTTGGGGTGGGAATTGTAAGTAATGTCACTCCATCCACGGTTACCCTAGTGTAATTTTCATATACATAAAAATCATACCTGTGATAAGCCGTGTCTAACTCTTTGTCTGCAGAATATGATGCAGATATTCCTGTATCACGCATTTGGTGCACTACCCACTTACGTGGTGACACCCACTGTGCATAAATCCACCAAATTCCATTATTAGGATTTAATGCATCACTCCATGACCCATCCCAATGAGTTAAAAACTCTATATTTTCAGTCCGTTTAGCATATACTCGAACCAAATAAGGGGGTTTTAACCGTTTAGCAGTTCTAATGGCTGCACGATTCCCTGTTGCAGTGTTTGTTACTCTTAATTCCCCACCGGTTTCTACAACATTTGCATTAGTCCCACTACGAGATAATACCCAATCACTTGAAATTGAATTATCATCAAAGTTATCAAAGAAATGAGGATTGTAGTATACTGGTGTGGGTTGGTGAGGGAAGATGTATCTTATTTTTATATTGTCCCATAACCCCGTACCAGTTAAATTAGACCCAAATCCAAAATAATTATTAGTATACCCAGCAAAATGCCCACCATAATAAGTAATGTATTCTTTGTTGTCAATACTAACTATTATCCTGTTTTTAACCCCATCATAACTAAACAACACATTAACATTATATTTAACCCCAGTTGGCACTTTACCAGCACAGAATTTTGTCCGAGAGATTTCTAATCTAGTCACACCTGCATTGTAACAAAGTCTAACATAAGTATCTCCACCATCGTAACAAAAATCTATCCAGAAAAAGTTCTCAGAATCATAGTATTGTGGTGAACATAAATAGAAGTATGGGTTTCCCTGTGTACCATAACTTACTATTTTAAAATCAAAATTGTATTCAACCCCATAAGCAGGGTCACCATAATTATGAGAGCATATGAAGAAGTTAGATTTGTTATCTGCACCATTCCCTGTGTGCTGTATACTTTTTCCACCTGAAATTGGCGAAGTGGTATTCACACTCAGTGTTCCACCCAGTACTGCAAAATCAGATATAACTCCATCTTCAAAATCCCAAAACCAACCTTTATATACTGTTGATGGAGAACTCTTATCAGTTGCAGCACTATTCCCATAGAACAGAAGAATTGGGGTTCTGTTTGTGCTTCCACCAGGGATAGCATCTATTAATATATTAAATGTAGCCCATTCACCAGCACGATAATTTAATCGATCATAGCAGAGGAATGTTTGCCCATCAGGATGAATAAATCGAACATCTGAGAAATCTGTTTTCATCCCGGTCCTGTAATGAACTGTTACTTGTAAAGCCGGCCACACTGCAGTTTTAACTCCAACATTACTCCCTGCAAACCACATTGGCCTGCAGTAACTCCAGCCTTCTTTCCATGGAACTCCTATTTTTATTTCCTTGAAGTTTTTCCATCGAGAAGGTAATTTAAGATATATCTTCCCTGCAGTGGCCCCGGTTGAGTCAATGTATGTTAAATCTGGATGAGAACTGGAAGATGCTACATCGAATACAATATCTTCCACAGTTTCAGTGGTAGATATACTATTGCTGACGTGTTCTCCAATAAGTTCTTCCTTTCCATCCGGCCGGACACCATATAATCCAGTTACAACATAATATTCATTAGTACTTTCATCCGCTTTTGTTTTTAATTTACACCGGGCTGAAATCCACCTAAAATTAGTAGATTCAATAGGGAAATAACTGTTTTGGAAAGTACCGATCACTGATGAACCTTCTGGTTTTTCAAAAACAGCTTTGCCGTCAGGGATAGCATAGAACTTATCAAAAGGTTTATCTGCTTCAATTGCATTAACACCCGTTTTGCGTTTTTTGATATAAGCCATAAGATGTTACCTCCTTTGGACAAAAGCACCTGCACCACTGAAACCCAAGTTTCCCAGGCCCTCCCTGGAATACATGGCCTCTGATCTCAGCCTATTTAATCCAAGTAATTCCTGTTTCATTCTTAGTACAATTGATTTAAACCTTTTAGACGGTATGTTAAGGTCTATATCTGCCCTGAATTCTCCTTTTTCTAGATTTAGCTTATTGGTCATTGATTTGATTTCATGATTCCCTGAAAGAAGAACATGTGGAACATCTGTTATAAGGTAATTAGCAGGGTTTAATTGAACTGTGCCCAGCATATCCAATGTAAAACCAATATATGAGTAAGACCTGGAATCAACTGTATCTTTAGCGTCTTTTTCAGCTTCGGCCTGGGTTGTGGTATTCGTCATGTCTTTATAATTGACCCATGTCCCATAACGAAGCATACTATCTATATTAACGTATCCTGTGCCAGCAGCTCGTTTTTCAGCATCATCAGGAGGATAGTACTTTCTGAATGCACGGTTGCAAATACTGTTATTTCCAGTTCCAATCGTGGGTTTATAGGTGATTCCAGTCACGTCCAGAATATTTAATCCCTGTTTTGCTGTCACAACTCCAGCAGATCCTGAAATCTCTTCAAAGATAAAAACATCATCTTTTCGTTCAGCACCCGGCTCAATGTATCCAGTATAACCAACCAATTCACAAACATCTCTAATGACTTCAATAGGATACTGTGCATCAGATTCAAGGGTGGTTTGTAACATTACATCCGATCCAATCAATCCAATGTTATCAAACCACATTACCCTTTGTTTAATTGGTCCGGGATGTGTTGAAATGGTTATAGTGTCTACAAACCTTATTTGAGTGATATAATATTCATCAGACGTGGCAGAATTATCAAAAGCATCCTTTAAATTAAATTTAAATTCCTCT
This sequence comes from Methanobacterium formicicum, assembly GCF_029848115.1. Classification (NCBI taxonomy): domain Archaea; kingdom Methanobacteriati; phylum Methanobacteriota; class Methanobacteria; order Methanobacteriales; family Methanobacteriaceae; genus Methanobacterium; species Methanobacterium formicicum. The sequence goes on from NZ_JARVXG010000051.1 coordinate 32,182, forward strand.
GGAATTCCAGATAAATTTAATTCAACATGTCCAATAACTTTGCCTTCAACACGAGATGAATTAACAGTTATTGTGTAATCCAATGCATCATCTGGAGTTTCATTCCCTCGATACATTGAGATAACAATGTTGAATTTGAAAGGATACACAGTAGAATTCCCTTTGGCCATGTAATCGAATACAAGATAAGGGTTTTCTGATACTTTCAATGGTTGGGATGAATTACCCCAAATCAGTGCTTCACAATCTTTACTGCTGTTTTCTGAACAATTACTCAGACTTATGTCCTCATAATACAACATAAGCCCGGGTGGGGGCATACCTACGGATTTATCCTGTTTTTTATCAAATCCAGAAACACCAATACTATTAAAGTCATTAATATTGCTCATGTCTTTTAAGAATGCATAGGAACCCTTGTATTTGTAAAATAATGGGAATTCAATACCTGTGGATATGTACTCCATGAATTGCATCAAATTACTGAAATTATATCTGTAAGCATTCACGGCCAGGTCCTGGCCAGATGTACCATAACCTATCGCGAAATTCTTAAAAGTAGGTGCACGATAGAAATCTGCTTCTCTACCCACAAAATCCATTTTTAGCAAATCATCATTTAATGTGAATCCTAATACATAGCCTCCAAAGTCTGGTTTAGCATGCTTTCGATCTTCACCCACATAAAAAGTTACAGCGTCCATGAAGTCGAAAATCATCCGTGAATACAAGTTTTCAGGGCATAAAAAGTCTTCTTTGAATGTAACATTTAGTTTAGCCGTGTTCATCTCAGCAATTGTATTTTTAGTGTATTCTACAGATTGAACTTCTAGAGAAGTGGAAATATTAGAACCCTCAGTTGATAGAATATTAACACGCATGACTATGAATGATTCAAACCAAACATCACGTTCATAAAAAGAAGCTTCTAAATTATGCGTACCTGCATTGAGCCTATGGCGGCCAAAATCCATCCATGCGAAATGATAAGCAGGTGTTTCAACACTTTTAACATCCACCAATTTATCATCAAGTTCTAAACGCAATTGTGGAGGTAGTTGTCCCGCCTGTTTGATGGCTTTAACCACTCTGACAAAAATCCTGTAATCGCCAGTTTTTTCAAGATATACCTCTTTTGAAATACTCCCTGATTGATAAGAAGAGTATGATGGAAACCCAAAGATAGGAAATCCATCATAACCACTTTGAGTCATATCTGCAGGTGTGCGGATACAGTTACTTCCCGGGAGGTAGTAAATAGCGGTCACATCTTTGGCTTCAATTTCTGCCCGAAAGTATGGATCTTCATGGATGGTGACGGGATCCACACCATTAAGTAAAGGTATGAAGTTTACTTCTTTCATTCCATTCACACATCCTTTAGATGATTCGTATCCTTTGATTTACTGGGTTCAACCACTCCAGGGCCAATTTGGAATAATGATTCTGGTTAGAGGAAGGTAATGTGTTGTCATAAAATCCGATGCCTGTTAAACTGGTTGCAGGTATTTTGTTTGATTTTATTGTGGTTGGATATTTTTGTAAAATCATTGTACGCAAATTCTGTGCAGGGTTAGGGTTTGCACAGGTTCCACTACCTTTATTCCAGAACAAAACGTAATGAGTGTTTGACATTGAAATGGATTGATCATCTGCTGTTATTTCTAATGAAGCTCCATCATGGTAACAACATGAGAATTTAGGATATGTTAAATCATTATATTCATGTTTGATGTACACAAATGGTTCACTACGTCGTAAAATCCATTTAGTCCTATTAATGGCCAGTATTAGTTCTTCAGGAGTTTTGTTCAATAATTTAATGAATGAAATAGGTCCAATGTCCACGTTAAAGAATTTTTCAAAAGAAGCACCGTTTATTCTGTGTATTTCAATACCTGTGGATGTGGGAATTATTTGAATTAAATCATTGTAAAACTTGCATTTGTCTACTTTCAAACTTTCTTCTATGTTATGTATTTCATTCCATTCGTTTTGAGGATTATTATTTGAATATAACCTTGGTGAACCATTGAAAATTGCCATGGGGTCACTCGCACTGTTTTGGAATGAATTGTCTGATTCTCCATTTTTATGCAAATATGAAGAACCACGACCCCCCAGACCTGTTGAAGCATTTCTTCCAGTTACAGGAATTTTAGCAACACTTTCAAGAACCTGGGCCTGTGTTTTGTAAACTTTCACTTTGTCAGTGTATACGGTATGATTTGTAGACTCGTGGCTGTGGTGTGTGAATCCGATAGTGAGTCTTTTCATAGTGCTAAGACTACATGGACCTTTCCAATAGAAATCCCATTCAGAATTAGTTGAATTCCATAGCCAGGCAGTGATTAATCCATTTTCCTCTACTAAAATCTTCCATTTGTGAAGTTTATAGGATGAAGACACATTGTTTTTAATTACTGGATCTGTCCATGGTTTAGCAAATCGAATGTCTCTACTGTTACTCCCACAATCCTGGATAATTAAAAATGTATCGGGCCAGCCTTCCCAGTCTAACCATTGTCCAGTTCTTAAAACAAAGTGATAATTATGTGCATCAAATCTGTCTGTTGAACTAGTATCTGGAACTTCTAAATCAAATTCAACATAGAATGGAGCATCAAATGACTGTTTGGATTGGATACTTCTGGCACCCCACGCCGGCATTCCTGGAATTATAGAAGTAATCACTCCACTCATCCCTAGTTTGCCTCCAGATACTGTGTGACTTCCACCTGTCATGTTCCACATAGTGGCAGACCATTTGGATGTATCAAGGGTTGTACCTGGAAAATCATCTTCTAACAATACTAATTCTTCGGTTAAATCATAACCATGCTTTAATGGTGTTCCAGCGTAGGGGCTTGTAGTATAATCCATTTCAAGGAATACATCCAGGGCATTGTTAATTAATTCAACTGTTAATGTTGCTTTAGCTTCAAACTGGTTGATATTATCAATATCCACATTGCGGATGAGGTACCAGCCTTTATGGTTTAATCGAACATTATCATACTCTTCAGGACGGCTAGCTGTTGCATTTATCCACACAGGACCCCAATCTTTCTGTTTAGTGCTCCTGATAGTTATGCCTCCAGATTCTTCAGTACCTCCTCGTGTTATCAGGCCACGGAGTTGGTTAATTTTCCAGATGGGGCCGGCAATAGTGAACTTTTCCTTACCATCCATGACTCCGTAATCATTGTTTTTTTCATAGTAGAATCCTCTATCGAAAACTACAGGTCCGATTATACAAGTATTCATGCATATTACACCCTTTTTTTAGTCGAATAATTCGTCAACTACTCCGTTTAACTCCTCATGCACCACGTTTTTAATTTCCTTGATCAGACCATCTTTGTCATAGATAGGGCCGGTGATGTTAAACACGAAATGCAGTACTCTTTTAACAGGGTTTGCAATTCCAAAGCCACCAGCACCACTACCTGGTGGAGGTGACCAGGTTCCACGGTTTTGGAAGGCTGTGGTATCGAATGGTATTCCGTTTACCATGGCCCATACGTGTGGTATGCCTGTGGATCCCCAGGTTCCATGGGCCATGTATGCTGATAATCCCATTGCCTGGGCCAGGGCTATGATAATCTGAGCGCCATCAAAACAATTGAATCGACGATCTCTTAAAGCCTGAGCATTACTTTTCTGATCCCCATAGTAGAATTGATATGCTGTTCTTCCAATGATTGAACTGGCAAGGGCTGCGAAAGCTGATAAGCTTCCTCCATTTTTGAGTGTTGAAAGTGAAAGACTAACTCCTCCAATGTTCATCTTCCAACCATAAACGGTTGAGAGGATCCTGTCAATCCAGTTGTCACTGAAATCCCATCCACCAGCATAACAGTTACCATCATAATAGCAAGTATCATCATTTTCAGGGGCAGGACCTGCACCATACATTCTATTCTGGGTTGACCTGAAAACCATAGGTGCGATACCAGCAAAGAGACCATCATTTGAAAGTCCTCCACTGTAATTCAACACACTTATGTCTGGCCCTCCAGCAGCACCGGGCCAGGTTGTACCTCCAAAACCACCACCCCCTCCTCCGGAACCTCTAGAACCACCTCCAGTTATGAAACTCCAAAACTCTTTCAATTTATCATATAATGTTGATATAGGACCCCATACTCCATCCCTGATAGCAACTGCAGCTGATAGCATACCATTTTTCATCTGATTCCAGGCAGACAGTATCATACCCACATAGGGAGATACCGCTCCCCAGATCTGGTTCATGATATTCCAGATGGTCATGAACACATTATTCCAAATCCATTGGGTTGTGGATTGAATAGTGGACCAGGTGGATCCTATGAAACTGGCCAGGATGTTAATCACACCCATGATTACCTGGATTCCAATCATCAGGCCCTGGGCTGCGAATATGAAAATGTTCATGAGCATGGTGCTGAAGGTCTGACCAGCTGCATCACCAAAGAGAAGGGTTACAATCATGGTCAAAGGGTTATATTGAGCTATGAACTGGAACATGGCCATGAGGATACCATACCAGTCAATACCAGAAGCCCAAAGAGTAATAGCTTCCAGTAAGCCACCACCACCATCACCTCCAAAGATGTAACCTATTAACACACCTATCGGGTTGAATTGGATTAACCACTCCCCAATAGCCATGAAAAGACCAATCCAATCAACATTAACGAGCCATGACATGAATTGACCAATGATATCTCCACCAGCACTGAAGATTCCCATGAGACTGTTCCAAAAGAACACCCCTAAACCTATCCAGTCAATATTTACAATAGCATTCCAGATCATACCTCCAAGATTCTGAAGACCAGGAATAATACCCTGCCATTCACCATCCTTGAAGAAAGCACCTACCAGAGCATCCCAAGCACCAGTTAAGGAAGTGAAAATACTGTATAAAAATTGACCAACACTAACCAGAGTATTCCAGTACCCAATTAGTACCTGCCAGGCCCCATTCAAAATCAATCCACCAATCCAAGACAGAGCCGATCCAATAGGTGATAAAACACCCCAAAGGTACCCTGCAACTCCTCTTAATATTCCTATAAAGTTCATCAGAGCATTTAAGGCAGGGAAGAGGATGCTCCTTATGCCTATCACAAATTGGTTTGCCACCGTGTCACCCAAGAGCAACCTGATCATCATAGTTACTGGATTATAATTAGCGAAGAAAATGATAATTTGGCTAAGAATTCCGTACAGAATCCCTTCTAAACTTACATTTTCAAGACCACCAAATAAGGCATTCCAGATGTATTGGCCCAATCCTTTAACACTGTTGTAGATAGCGGTAACAAATCCAGTAGCAACAGCTCCCCAATCAATACTCAGTAACCAGTTCCAAAGCATTCCAAAAGCATTCTGGAAACCTTGAATCAAACCAACAAAACGCCCTTCACTATCAAAGAATGCTCCGAAAAAGGCTTTAATTGCATTGCCTGCCTGAGTTACCACCCAAACCAGTTTATTGAAGTTCAAAACTATGAACAGCAGGGGATTCACAAAATATGTCAATAAAGCCAGAACCTGGCCCAGAGGATTGTTCTGGAAGAAATCCCAAAGCCGGACAACTGCATTGCCGATCCAGGATAAGACGTTCACTACAGTGCTACCCAACCAAAAGAAAATTGCTCCTACTGGCTGTAAAGCATCACCTAATAATCCAAATAAATCAATGATCGACCTTATTATGTCAAAGCTTCCATTGTCTGAAGGAAATAAATTATTCCACAATGGAACTATAAAACTAACTAAACCTTCCCAAGCTTCTTTAATCCCATTAATAGTAGCCACGACATGAGGATTATTTGTGAATGCAGCCCACAACCTCATGACACCTGATTTAATGGCCTCAATCATTGTGGGAATGTCTTTCCACCATTTGAAGTATTCTCCAACCTTGTAAATCGCAACAGCCAAGACAATTAATGCAGCCGTAGCCAAAACAATAGGGTTAGTAACCAATGCTTTAGTCATCATCCACAGAGCAGTAGTTAAACTCCAAGTAGACACTGTTGCTAATGATTCTCCAGCGATAAATGCGACTAGTGATTGCAACGAAAATAAAATAGTACGGCCAAATCCAGCGCTGCTTGCAGTAGCCATTTTTTGAGCAATATCATAACCAAATAGTGATGCGGTCGCTGTAACAATTTTAGCTATTTTTACAGTTAAAGCAGGAATTAATGATCCAACTAAAATTAATCCAAATGTTGTTAAGGCAATGCTTGCTATGCCTATTATAATTCCTAACTGAACCCATCCAGGTAACGCAGCCCAACTACTAGATAACCATCCAATTACATTTTTAGCACCATAAGCCAGGTCAGCTAATGCCATAGTGATAGCATAAATCAATGGAGCAGCAGGTATCAGGAAAGCTCCGAGGAGCTGGCCACCAGCAATAGTTAAGACTTGGACAGCATCATCAAGACTATTGATTTCTTTTGCCATCTGGGTTAAACTACGCTGTTCCAGGACCTGATTGAGTGCCGCTATGATTCCTTTTTTATCTTCTTTATCACCACTCCACAGCCCAGTGGCTTTAAGTGCATCAGCTGTAACTCCAATCTCACTTAGTCGGCGTTCCCATCCTTGGCCCTGGTCTATTAAATCTTTGAGGGCTAGGGCAGAGTCCCGGGCCGATCTTCCTTCCATGGCCATTGCACTAGAAAATACCGCACTGGTTTCTATTAGATCCTTAGCTTCACTTGCGTTTAGTTTGTAGATACGGGCCATTTTGGCAACTTCCATGCCGACCTGGTTCATATCTGTTTTGCGGTAGATTGTTTGGAGTCTGGCCATCTCGTTGGTGTACGCGGTTAGTTGTGAGGAGTCCCAGCCCATGCCTCTGGCCATTCCTGCGATTTGTCCTTGGGCATTGACTGCGCTGTTGGCAACATTCATTATTTGCATGGCTAGGTCCATACCTAATGTGATGGCTAGCATTCCTGCTGTAGCCTTTAGTAGGTTCATTGCACTGTTAAGGCCACTCATTTTGGATTGTGCTGCAGTTGCATTGTTCCCGGCGTTACTGGTTGATTTTGCTGTGTTTTCTAGTTCTTTGCCGGTTTTGCTGGTGGTTTGGCTGAGGTTGTTCATGGTCTGATTCAGACCATCACTATTCTGCTTTAGCTTTGAAACCTCAGAATTGGATCCACTTGCTCCTTTCTGGAGGCCATTTAATTCAGATTGTAAGGATGCTGCTTTTGATTTAGCACCGCTTAACCCCTGAGTAAAATTGGTAATATCCAGAGTTAGGAATGATTTAATTTCTCGTCCACCGAAAGCCATGATAAAAAACTCCATTAAAGTGACTACATAATACTTAATAAAACTACAAAATAGGGTTTTTATATACAAAATTTAAATAGAATGACTACAAAATAATAATTATAAGAATCAAATAGAAGATGATAAAAATGGGGAAAAATATACCAACAAGCGTGAGAATACCCTCTGAATTTAAAGAGGATATTGAATTATTAGCAAAACATAGAGGGAAATCTGTCTCTAAAACAATCATCACGGCAATAGAATATTACATAGCTCACGAATATGACCTAATACGCATGTTAAAACTTAAAAAACTTGAAGAGGAGGGAGTATAAGTGTTAGGGTTGCGAAAAAGTAAAGCAAAAAAACTTGAAGAAAAAAGGATAAAAGATGGAAACAGGTTTAATGATTTCTTTAAAACAGAATCACAATTATGGAAAGATATTGAATTTGCACCAGGAGTAGGTTGTACTATTGAGTTGACTGAAACAGAGATCAAAAGTCATGGGATGTTAACTAAAGGGGCAGCCACGGCGGCATTTGGACTAGTTGGTTTGGCAATGACATCGGGATCTAAAAGTAAGAACGTAAGTATCCCTGCAACTATGCGTATAGTACAAAATGGCATTTTATTCCAAAGGCATGATGACGAAGATCTGCGGGTTCCATGGGAAAATATTGCAGAAGTTAAAGTTACTCCTGGAATGGGAGTATGGAAATATCTGATTTTAGATTTGTTTGAAAATCCTCGATTAAAGGTTAGATTTGATCGTACTGTTAGTAAAAATGTTCTGAACATGGTTAAAAAGTATATTGATTCTCACATCCCTGGTTTGGATGATGGCTGGAATGATGCTCCTATTCCATTAAATGCCCCATCTAAACATGTTGAATCTAAACCTTCTGAAATGGATCCTAACTCCTGTTCTAATTGTGGTTCTCCTATAGAAGCGGGGGCTAATTTTTGCAGCGAATGTGGACAAAGACAAAAAATTTAAAGAAAACTATTTAATGATCTTTTAAATAGATAATGCTATATTTTAAATTCATGGAGAAATACACATGGTAGATACTAGAATACGAAAAACAAGAAGTGAAAGGGAATTTGAAGAAGCAATTGATGAATACATAACTATGGGATATAAAGTTCAAAGTAGGGGTGAAAAAACAGCACAATTACTTAAGGCACAATATGGAAGTCTTCTTTCTCACATTTTAATACTTATATTCTTTTGTTGGACTTTCCTCCTAGCAAACCTACTTTGGTTAGTTTATAATTATTATAGTAAATCTGATAAAGTCCTTGTAAAGCTAATTGAAGATAATGAAACAATACCCAGTGTGGGTTAAAACATGTAGATGGATGATTTTTATTATCAATACTATTTTTTCTTTTTTTTATTTACAATATTTCAACTGCAGGACCTTTGGCAGGTGAATGTGGAAGGTAAAGTATAATTTGGAGGTAAATATTTTTCAGTAACTTATAAAATAAGTGATCAGACCACTGCATAATTGGTCTGCATGGATGGAATTTTCATATCATTAAGAGTTAGTAAGTCAACTGGTCGGTTTTCTTTCTTTTGATGTATTAGGAACATGAAAACGGCTTCAAGATGTATTGTATCTTCTTTTACATCGATTGTCATTTCAAAGTTGAAATTCCTTAAAGAGAATGGTTTGACATGGAAGTATTTGGAGGCATCCAATATTTCCAGAGCTACTGGAATGTTATCTTCACTGAAATCAAGTATAACATTATCTGCTAATTCTACAGATTCCTTATAAGAATAAGGCTTTTTAACCTTTAAAAACAATGCATCTGCCTGAGCATCATAGTTACTTATCATTTCAAAATCCACGTCACTCATTTTTCTCTACCGTTCTCTAACTTTCACTGACTGTTCATATGTAGTTACAACTTTTATATCTTTTTCTTTTGAATTTTCAAAGTCAATGATAATGATCAGATCGTGATTAATTCTGGAATCATCCTGTTTGTAAAATAATTTAAATCTGTTTTTTCTCTGTTGAAGAATTCCAGAAACATCTTTTTTCACTAAATAGTCATATATTAAATTTTCATTGATGTTTCTATCTTCCATCCTATCTTTTGCATGAGGGCCTATTTCAATTTGGTTTTGATTACATTCTGATAATCTTGTCAATGCATGCGCAATAGGTGAGGTCATAGATTCAAGTTAAATTTTTATAGGATATAAATAATTTTATTTAGTATATTCAATTATTATTGGTGGTTTAATATTCACATCTGCATTTATAGCTGCTGATACGGCTGTTTTTACCATTTTTTCACAACTCAGGGTTTTAGTCTGTTTTAGTGCGTATAGTGCTCCTCTGGCATCGTATCGTCCACTACCAATGGCATCGTAATTGTCATTAGATTCTATAATGTCATAATCTTCACCCACCCTGAATAATCGGCCTTTGTAACCGATTAGTAAGGATGAGTCGTATTTCATTTTATGATCGTCTACTAAGTTTTCTTCTTGGAGTTTTTCTTTTAATGCAGGAATAAATTCTTTAAGTAGGTACAGGAAAGGATCTTTGTGTTTGTCGGTGGGAGGGTCAAAGTCATGGTTTAGTATTTGTCCTATTCTGCTGCTTCCTGCTACTCCTATTATCATTCCGTTTGGTGTTTGGAAGATTTTTTTCTGGTTTTTGAGTATTGTGTATGCTCCAAATCCATCATTGTTACCGCTGTCTGCGGCCATTACAATTTTCTTATGTGGTGTTATAACTCCTGCGATGCATGTCATATAACAATCACCTTAGTTTGTTGTGCTCTAAAATTTAAGGAAGGTTGAACTATAATATTACAAAAAGGATAAAGGAGGTGATAATTTATGCCAGGTAAGAAGAAAGCCATACATGTTGTAGCGGATAAAAAAGGTGGGTGGAATACTAAAAAGGACAATGCTAAACGAGCTTCAAAACATTTTGACACTAAAGCTGAAGCTGGTAAAGCTGCTAAAGATCAGGGTCAGCGGGAGAAGACAGAAGTTATAACTCACAAGAAGAATGGACGTATTCAACGGCGTGAAAGTTATGGTAATGATCCATATCCACCAAAGGACAAGAAATAATCATATTTTTTCTCTTTTTTCACCTTATTCTTGGTATGGTTTCTAAATATTCCATGAATTCTTTGATTTCCCTTGACACACTTCTCAAATCTAATTTAAATGAACTATAAGATTGTAATTCTGCTGCACAGGGATAGTCCACTTCTATTAAATTTATTAATTCATTAATTGTGTTGAGTTTTTCTTTTAAATACTCTCTGATTAAGTTCAGAACATCTTTTTTAAAATTTCTAAAGTCTTGATTTATATCTAAATCTTTTTTAAGGCTTTTGTTAATGCGTATTAATACTATTATCTTTTCATCTGGAATTATATCAGTCAAGCACTCTATTAATTCATTTATGCTGTCATAAGTTGTACATGTTACATTTCTTCTGTAGATGTCATCTTCTATTTTTTCTATTTTATTAACTGCTTCTTGGTACAGTTTTAATTTTTTATTAATTTCCATAACCCTAATCCCCCCTCATTTTTTTTATTCTATTATTCTGTAAAATTCTTCTTCTATGATGTTGTATACTTCTGTTTCTGCGGATGTTATTCCTTTTTCTAGGTATTTCCAGGTTCCACGTTTAGGGTGTTGGAATTGTTTTTCGTGTTGGATCCAGCTGTAGTCGTATCCTCTGCTCCATGGGTTGTTTCGGACTGAGTATCCGAATTCCATTTTAAAAAGATTGGTTAGGGTGTAGATGATTTGTTCGTAGGATTCTTCTAGGTATCCTTTGTCAAGGGGTACGTAGGGTGTGGTTTTGGTTTTGATTAGTAGGCCTGCGTCGATTAGTGCATCGAAGAATCCTGTTTTTAGTTTCAGTTCCACTTTTTTGGCCCATGATTGGAACTGGGAATCATCCACCCGGAACATGTCTTTATCCCTCTACTTGTATTTCATCCATTAGTTCTTCCATTTCCTCTGAATTTTTCTCTCTGGGTTTGGTTTTGCCTTTTTGTTTGTTGTATTCTTCTTCCTCTTTGTCCATGATTTCTTTCTCACGTTTTAGAAGGTGTGAAGTGGTGTAGGTGTCGAGGTTCCAGTATGCGTCTGGTGAGAGGCTGATGCCTGGTATCCGCCTCACTATTAAGAAATAGTTATCCAGCATCACCTCTTCCAGGATCAAACTTAATGGTTCAGATTTTTTGGAGTTGTTTTTGTCGAAAGTTTTCGGTTCGGTCCATATTGGCTTTTATAACTTCACGGACTTTCTTATCTATCTGTGTCTGAGTGAAGCCGGATTGGCACATATTATAGAACATTCCCAGGTTCTGTACTTTAATGAGGTCTATGCTGTCGTATTCTTCTTTGAATTCTTCCGGTGTGAGTGGGTCTATGAGTAAGCATGCGAGTTCTGCATACGTATTTTCCAGTTTTTCTTCCAGTTGCCTCATCTGATCTTTACGTTCATCTCCATCTTCACGTAACTGTTTCTCCAGGGTACGTTTTTCCTTGGAAAGGGTGTCAATATCGTCAAGAAGTTTGATGGCTTTTCGGATTTCTGCATCAGTGGGGTTTTCTGCTGATTCAATTAACTGTATCCTTTTATTGGCCCTGTCAATCTGTGCCTGGATATCTTCTAATTGTTCTTCCAGGTCTATGTTGTCCTGGAAGACTGGTTTCATTTCTTCCTGGAGTTTTTCTATGTCTTTTTGGAAAGTGACTAATGTTTTGTTACTGCATCTTTTGAATTTCCGTTCTTTTCCACAAAATTCTATTTTAGCACGAGTAAACATCTAAAAAACACACCCCTTTTTTTTATATAGTTCCTATATGTAAGTTTGCTAGTTCAGAAATTATTTCAACAGTCATGAAACTAGCTAGGCTTTCATCATTGATTTTGAACTCAGTTTCGATTGATTTACGCTCATCACCAGACTGTGGGCTGTCACATTTAGTAATAGTCACATCTGGTATTAGGATGGCTGTTTTATGGAATATGTCAGTTGATGTAACAGTTTCGATTTGGGGTCCGATGGATTCTATGAGGATCTGTTTCCTGAGTGGTTCTGATGATACTTTAGTCCCATCAGTGGTTCCAGATTCATATTCGGTCTGGATCCATTTGGTCTGTTCTGTCCAGGGTATGGTGAATCCTCCCTCAGATTCTCTTATTCCCATGTTTTTAGTTTCAGTACCGAAATCATCCCCGCCGCATGGTTCACTTTCAGCGTTGTTATTTACTTTTACATTGCCTTCTATTACACATGGGAAGGCATATTGTGCTTTGTTAGCTTCGGTTAATGTTACACCTACAGGTGCATAGTACAGAACAGTCTGGCCTGCTTCTATTTTGACCTTTTTAGTAGGTACTACTCTGGCAGGGTTGGGTTGTTTGAATTGGGGATAGTCACTGACAAACTTAGGGGCTATGCTCATGGGTTCATCGTTTTTGAATTTAACCTCTAGTTCATTGAGCATACAATTATCATAGACGTATGCATCATTTGCAGTCTTAGCATAACCATTATACAATGTACAGAGTGGTGGATCGGATGGGTTTACAACATCAACTGCAAAGACGTACTTTTTGGCCTTAGTGGCTCCGGCTATTGCGGGGTCTGGGCCTGTCACATGTCCAAAGAGTAAATACCAGTAATCTTCCCATCCTTGCTGGTATCGTGCTTTATCTTCGTAACCTGGGCTACTGGCTGCTTTTTTACGGTACATTCCCATGGTTAGACTGGATCCACCTGTGTGGCCCTTATCTTCTTCGTGTTCGATTTCTTTTTCAGGTTCGAACTCGGTTCCAGGGATCATTATTAGTGGTTGTTCAGGGGCTGTTTTACCGGCGGGTTTGATCCCCAAGGACCAGTAGTGATATGCTAGGTTAGGTGCTATAACTCCCATTTAGTCAGTCCTCCTCTTCTGTTTAGGTTTTTTTACGGGTTTAGATTCTTCTTTTTCCACCCGTTTAAAATATCCTGATGCATCCAGACATGAAACCAGCCTTTTATTATCATCAGGTACTTCAATTATCTGATTTTTCTTTAGTTCTTCGTCTTTTTCCATTATTTCAAAAGCTACTAGTTCCAGGGTCTTATGTCCATCTGGCCCTGTATATTGAAACTTCATAAACAAAATCCCTCCTTCTATAAAGTATATCTAAGTTTGAATGCTACCCTGAGCAGATTACTGAAAAAAACCTCTTTATTATCCTCATGGCGCTTATAAACCAAAGCACCAATTGGATAAGTTTTATGATACTCCAGTTCTATACTATGCCGTGTTGAAAGCTCACCATTAACACCCCCACGTCTGATTAGGGTTATTATTTCTTCTTCGAAATCCCATAGTTCCATTAGAAGCTTATTTTTATCTAGTGTAGCGGTGTGTCGGCGTATTTCTAGTTCTTTAACGTATTCATCACAGCCGGATGGTTTTTCTTGTTTCATTTCCCCGACCTTGTAGCTCAGGGCAGGTAAGGGTGTGTTCGGATCCATGGTAGAATCATCATAAAAGATCCGGGTGTACTTCCCGGATTTAATGATGAATCCGGTTAGGTCTTCCAGGATTTCCTGTAATTTACTCAAAAAAATAGCCCCCACAAATATTTAGATTAGGCTGAATCCAATCAAATCCTCGTTAATACCATCATCGATGTTATCATCGGCGGGAGTGTTTTTATACGTGTCTATGGCCCTGTCTACTATTCCCAAGAGACGGTCCGCATAGTTTTTACTTTTCTGTGTTCCATCACCCATTACCTGGCCTTCATGCTCCCACCGGGTGAGCCAAGTCATGGCTGCAGCTGCAATGTATTTGTACTTGAGTAGTGATTCTGGTAAGGTATCTGTCTGGAGGCCATCTCTAACATAATTCTCACCATCAATTAAACCAAGATCCAGACTTTCAAGTGTGCAAACAGGACTGTTATTCCTAAATATGATGTCGATGATGTCAAGTGAATCTAAAGTTGTATCTAAGTGGATACTTAGCGACTTAATACCAGACAATAACTGACTTTTGGGATCCATCCCTTGATCATTGACTTTAAAAGTAACTGCTCCAGACTGCCCAGCACTGATAATATCACCCGATCCCTGAAGAGTTAAAAGAGTGACTTCAGCACCCATGGTATCATGAAAACCTAGACTACTCTTTGAAGGATCCAACTCACTACCGGGAGTTAGTTTGATTTCAACTGAATCTATCGAAAAATAATCACGCTGTAATGTAGGGATGACAATCACATCATCCGCCATGCCAGTAAATCTTAACAGGTTTATATGAACAGATCCGGCCACTAATTGACATTTACTGGATGGTTTTACGTTGTCTGATGATTCAAAAGAGTAAGGGTATTGTCTGTCAACCTTGAATTCCCTGAGGTGGTGGAGGATTTTATAATAATCCTCCATCCGGGTTGCAGGGTCTGCCAAAGATTAAACCCCCTTATGATACAAAGTCAGGGAACCGGATCATCCTTTCTCCCTTAGCCCTGGGGTATGCTCCAGCAGTACAGGCTACTTTGATGGTAGTCATGGGTCTGTGTTCTTTGTCGGCATTATCAAACATCAGCATACTGACAGGTGGAAGTAAGTCTTCAAGACCGGGAACATTTGGCATGGACTTAATTTTGGGGTTATGATATTTCATCATGATAACATCCAAGGCAGGCATTTTACTATCAAAACCGAATGCCTCTCCATCTTCAAATGCCCGGCCACCCCAGAAGTTTTTGGCATTAGCCACGTCCAGGGCACTTTTGATTTCAAAACCATTCTGAGGCAGTTTGTAGTTAGACACTGATTGAGCAGCCCTTGCTTTAAGTTCCACATCAGCTTCAGCACCGTAAGCTATCAAGTCAATTTCGTAAGGTTTTGGCCTGATACTGGCTTGGAACCTCATCACATCACGGAGTAATGATTTAAACTCAGTAGCATTATTACCCCATCCCTTCACGATCTTAGAATCAGTTACAACTTTAGCGTTGTTTTTGGCAGTACTGTAAACTGCTTGATCCACGTCAGTAGCTAAGACGTAACCCATGGCACTGATTTCA
The DNA here is from genome assembly GCF_029848115.1 of Methanobacterium formicicum. NCBI lineage: Archaea > Methanobacteriati > Methanobacteriota > Methanobacteria > Methanobacteriales > Methanobacteriaceae > Methanobacterium > Methanobacterium formicicum. The sequence goes on from NZ_JARVXG010000051.1 coordinate 47,576, forward strand.
TCCATGAGGTTGAAATTAGGATGTTCCATGTCCTTATTCAGGATAGAATATTCAATTTCATTGTGCACAAGTTTAAATCCTTCAGGAGTGATGACTTCACCCCTGATTTTACGTGCACTTGCACCTTTAGCTACTTTTTTAGATTTACCAGTTTGAGTTATGAATTTATCAATCGGTGTGCTTTCAACGATAGTTACCTGTTCGTTATCAACTTTCATGAGGGGAAATATTCCAGCGAACCGGTATCCTTCAACCATGGAAGTTTTTAATTCTGCTAGGTAAGTACCGTTTTCAAAGTCAGCGTACATTTCTTTTAATGTTGCCATTTTATACCAATCCTCCTTTTTTTATCCTGCGGCCTTAACTCTGATAGGACCATCACAGTCCACAGTTACATATCCGCCAGTGTTGGCAGGTATGTTATCAAAGCTGGTAACCACATTGGTAGTTGCAGCAGATTTGTCAAGGCCAGTTTTAGGGTCTTTAATCTCAAGTTTATCTCCTGCCTTAATTTCCACATTATCAGGGGCTAATGGCAACTGTAATTCTCTAGATGTCAGTTTAGCAGCCCCAACATATCTTTTAGGATATGCTCCTACTGCAGCATTCGCTTTAGGTAATGAACCGTTAACTTCGGGGTCATAAGGATTGAAGTGAGTAGCTATTCCTCCTGCTTCTGCAAGTTTCATACTTCTTTCTCCAGTTCCTTGGACCAGGAAGTTTTCTTCATCAACCTGTTTTTCAAAAGTAACCTGTTCGTTAGGAAGACCATTATTTGGGTTTATCCCTTTACGGTAGGTCATGGGTCCTTCTTCTACTTCGTAGGTTTTTACTTCGCTTTCTTCGAAAAATGTTCCAATTTTAGTCATGAAATTCCTCCAAATAGTTTACCATCGTTTTTTCTTTTTACGAATATCCCAGAAATTTCCAGGTTCATCTTTTTCCCTTTTCTTGGTTCCATCATCATCATGCCCTGGAGCTCCACCAGCGGCCACTCCCTTGGGTTTTTGAGTGATGATTTTATGCTCCTTGAAAAATTCCAGCTTCTCCAGGGACATGTCTTCAAGTTCTTTTTTCAACTCTTCATCATCACCCGCCAGTTCTTTTATCAATTTTTCCTTCTTTTTTCCTTCTAATTTATCATATTTCTTAGCTTTATCTTCTAAATCTTTAATTTTCTTTTCATTGTCCTTTTTTTCTTTTTCTAAATCTTTTAAGTCCTTTTCAAGTTTTTGTTTTTCCTCAACAGTTTTATTAGCACTTTTAAGCTTTGATTTGAGAATTCCAATCTCTTCCTGCTGTTCCTGCTGTTTTTCTAAAGCTTTTTCCAAAACTTCACTTTTATCACCCAAATTATCGTCCTCCTCGGGTTTTTTAATACTATTATAAAGAATATGACTCCTGGGGGTGGCTGTTAAACCTACTTCCTTGAGGTAACCAGTTATTGGTAGGTAGTATTCATCATATTCCACCAAGTTAAGATCATCAAAGACTGGGCTGATTCCTTTACCTTTCAGGTCAAGGCCCTCTGGTGGCTTGACTTGTAGGCTGCCATCTCTGTAGACGAAGGTATCTACCATGCCTATGACTTTTGTAGTATGCTCGTCAGTCACGTCTAAGCTGCCAGTAGTGGCTGCTATTTCTTTTAAAAATTCCTCTGTGAATTTAACGGGTTTGTCCAGGCCATGGTCTCTATAATCACCTAGGCCTGGTTCAAATATGGGTATTAGAATAGTACCATGCCTCCGAAAAAATAAGTTAAAAATAAGCGTCCCTGGTAGGACTTGAACCTACGGCATCTAGATTAACAGTCTAGCGTTCTACCTACTGAACTACAAGGACAAAAAAATAGAAAATATAATTTTAAAAAATTAAGATTGCTCCAACTGAACTTCAGCTGTGGCCCTATTCTTGGTTGGACATGGAGTGTAATTCTGTTTTTTCTCTAAGTTAGCCCAATCAAGATGATCTGGATCTATATATCCTTTCTCGACAAAATCATTGAAGTTCACTTCAAAATCTACCGATTGATGTAACTTTTTTACATCTCCAGCGAATAGGGCTATATCACTGCCATCTTCATAGGATACTACCAGCAGTATATCTTTTATTCCTGCTTTAGCCAAGGCCTTTTTCGCATTTTCGATTGTTTCTACAAATTCTTCATCTATTTCTTCCTGCATTATTTCACCTCATTTATCAAATAAGACTAATGTCAGCGTATTTTTGAGATTCTTCTAAATAGGATTGGTATTCCTTAGTAGCGTTATCTTTCTCAGGAACCAGTTCACAATGGCCATTTGGGTGGTCATATTCCCATTTGTCCATGGGTCTTGGTGGTAGCCGGGCCTTGGCATAGCATTTCTCACAAGTACGTCGTCCAGCAACAACCCAATAATATAACATATTTCTGCCATATCTCATCTTCTGAGCTGCTCTCTTGACTTTTTGCTTAGCAAACTGTGCATTAAATTTAACAAAATTCTTAGTACGCCTTATGGCCCTGTTAAAATTAGCTTTAAGATTGAAATCTTTGGGTTCACCCATACCTGCCTTGAATGATGCGGCCTTGGTGGCCACGTCATCTTTTAACTGATTGATAGTTGCTTTAGCACTTAAACTAAGAGTATTTAAGGTTGGTTTAAGGTCCAAGTCAAGTTTGACCTTGGGGATTACTTTTTCGTGTATGTTGAATTCTTTCAGTATGGAAACACGGTGTTCTTCGACTATTTTAGTCAGTTCGGTTTTACTGGTTTCTGCTAGTTTCTTCCCTGCTTTGGTGACTGCATCAGGGAATTTTTCAAGGACATAATCAACTGTTTTATGCTCAAAATCTGTGTAAAGTTTAGCAAAAATAACAAATAAAGCGATAAACATTAACTGTTCGTCCATGTCCATATCTTCAACATCTGGATCATCTGGTTGGAATGTTTCATTATCCCATCCAAGGAGCTCCTCATTCAGGGGTACTTCAGTCACCATCATCATTCACCCCTTCGTCTGTTTCCTCTTCTGATGGTTCTTTACCTTTATTTTCGTCAGTTTCTAGGTATCCTGATTTCTTATCTTTGTCCTTGGGATGGAAGTTAATCCAGACATTTCCTTTTTTACCTGCTAGTTCTAGTTCAGGTGTGAATAATTCATTTTCAATATATTTTTTCAACCATTCCCTGTTGTATTCAAGGAATACAACTCTTCCACTGGTTTCACTATCCATTAATACTTCCGCTGTGGCCCGGTTACTTCCTTCTGTATCAAATAGTGCATGTGGTGTTGAAAGTCCATCGAAAATTTCATTCTTAAAATCCTGTTTATATTTTGGAATATCTGGAAGCTGACTTGTACCAATCATTTCAGCTTCAAGCCCGAAAGGGAGAACCACTACTCCTTTTTTATGGTAATCAGTAGTGGCCTCCACAACCGCCTCCCGGGACTTTTTAGTTAAACGTTTACCTGGGGCATCCTTGTTCCCCATAGTCACAATTAAAATATTGGAATTTTTGAAAACAGTTTTAGGCATCAGATCTGATAGTACCCTCCGGTAGTATACCGGGTCCAAGATGTCCATCACAATAGATCTGCCCTTACCTTTTAACTCCATGTATTTGGCATTAATGATCTCTCCTGGCTGGAATGGTACAGTCCATTCTTCTAATTTTTCTTCCAGTTCCTCGAACTTTTTAGCCAGCCATCCTTTATTTGTTTCTTTGTTTCTTTGTGTTAGTTGTTTGAATCCGGTTACTTTACCGTATTCATCGTATATCTTTTTGATTCGATAGTTTTCAGCATCAAAGGCCAGGATTCGGAGGTGGATTCTATTTTCAATAATAATCTTATTCGTGAATACCTCACCATCCACCTGACCCGCCCAGAGTAAATCCCTCATGACCTGGTTAATATCCCAGTCTGTGCTTTTGCAACGTTCAATGATATGGTTCACTGCGTCCTGGTTATCTCCTTCTATTACAAAGTTAGATATTGTTTTAGTGATGTTATCATTGATGATACCCTTCACAATAGGGTCGTTTGCTGCAAAACGGCAGTTTTTTATTGTTCTTTTGACTTTGAAAGGTACCGTGTCGATAAGGTCTATTGCATCTGTATCAGTGGTGGTAGTGTCATCAGTGTCTATTCCGGTTTCTTCTATTGCGTTGGGTTCCGCATTCCGTAAAAGGAAATTTTTGTAGTTGATTCTGTCTAATAATCCCATATAATCCCACCACTTTTTTAGTAGACGTAAGCGTCTTCCTCTTCAATTTCCTGTTTTTTGTATTTGCTTAAAGGTCCAAGAACACCGTAAACATCATAGCCCATTGCATCCATGGCATGGTTCTTAAAATCAACAGGTTTATCTAAAATATTCCCATCCTTATCCTTCTGATACTTGTAATTTTTAATTTCTCTTTTAGTTTCAACACAACCAGGGCTTATGTGGATTTGTACACTGCGATTAGTTTCCAGTCGTGCAGCAACATCTTTAACTCCCGGAACAGCATCAAAACCTCGCTGGCAAAATTCTTGAATCCGATCAGGTTCAGCAGCATCACAATAAACTTTATCTAATTTTCCAGGTGTCAGTCCCTCATCATTTAAAACTGCAATAATCTCATCAATAAACTCGGGATTAGTTAAACGCCTTTTGTAAACTTCACGGACAATATAAGGTTCACCATCATACCAGCCAATTAATAAGAAACAGGAAGGATTATTATAACCGAAATCAACACCAGCAGTCCATTTCTCAACACCACTGACCGGGGACTGTTCATCCCAATTTTCAAAAACAATATTCGATAACTTACCCCACTTACCCAGAGTGTACTTATAATAAAGCTCAATATCTATCTCTTTTAACTCCTCATACTCTTTAACGTACTCTTCTGGAAGAAATGGGTTCTCAGTATAATGAAAATGAAGAATAGTGCCTCTTTTTTGGCGGTGAAAATAATTATAAATCCAATGATCTGTACCTTCAGGAGTGACCGTTAACAAGAACTGTCCAAAACTTTTCTTACTGACTATTCCACGGATACGTTTTTCAAGTTCTGCAAACACGGCAAAAGATATTTCCTCAGCCTGTTCCACCCAAACAAAATCAAGGTTAAGACTTCGAATCTTCTTAAGATCATCCAAGGGTTTAAAAAGAATCGTGGATCCAGTAGGTAACCGTATGATACCCTCATTTTTATTCTCATAAAAAGGAATACCATAATTTTCCAATGCTTCCCGGAGTTCAAGCCAACTAGTAGCCTTCAATGCAGGAAGAGTATCACGAAAAACACCAATACGAGCATTCTTATGCTCAAGACCATATTTTAAAACCTTATGAACAGCATAAATAGTTTTACCAGAACCAGCACTACCCTCAATCAATAACTTACGATCAGTCCGGTTGATGTTCTTCTTCTGCTTCCGGCTCAACCTCCACGTTATCTTCTTCATCAGAATCCACCCCTACAATAGTAATGATGAATTCCTTCTCATCTTCAGAACCAGCCTTAAACACTTCCTGCTTAGCACGAACCGCCTGAATTCCAAGTTTTTTAATATCCAACTCGGAAATATTCTTCTCAGGATCCACTTCCAAACCCGTATCATTAGCCACCGTGATGATATTGTCAAGAAATTCCAGATCGCTAACCGTCTGAGCAACAGCACCATTCAACCGCTCTTTACTCTTCTTTTCATGATATTCCCTGGTAGCTTCCTTGTTTATATTGAAATCATTTTTCCTGTAATTGTACAGAGTGGTCCGACCTATCTTCTCAGGTGGATCCTGCTGTTTGAGTAACTCAATGATTTCAGTGTCACCTTTACCTTCAATGATCCAGTTGTCAATCTTTTCCCGGTACTTGGATGTCTTGACTTTGTTAGGTCTGGCCATGGAAACCACTATTTCGGAAATGTTCAGAAACTATTCAAAAATGTTCAAGAATAGGTGAGATGAAGGGCTGAAACTGTATGTTAAATAAAAAAATCTTTACAGTATTTGGACAATTACCAAGAAGATGTCTAATTTAATTAATCGTAATTTTGTTTTAATTGTTTGTGGATAAAGGATAATTGTTTCGGAACAATTCGGTGTTTACGAACAATGTGATTATGCTCCGAATACAACTTTTAAAATCACACCTGCTAACAATAGAAGAATAGCCCACACTTTATTTTCTATACTTTTTAATCTGTCATCGAGTTTTTGGTCTTCTGTTTTCAGGTTTCCATTGATTTCTTCTTTGCGTCCCATGAAATCTATGACTTTTTCTTTAAAATCAAAATAATTTTTCCATCTACCCTCATATTGGCATTTATGGCCAGGGCATGGTTTTCCAGTGATGTTATCATATATTTTTAGTTGGTCCTTCCTGCCTTCCTCTCCCATCTACAGAAGCCCCCTATAGGTTTTTTAGTTTAACTGAAATTGAGGGAATTTAACTTTAATGTAAAGTCGTGCTACAGCTGCAAGTATCAGAACTAATCCAAGTGGAGTTATTGACTGGTCTCTCGATATTGCATCTCCAAGGTACACAATGAATATCAAAACCCAAAGAGAAATTTCCTGTAATACTGCATTTCTCTTGTTGTTTTCTAATCCTTCAGTTTTGGTTTCTTCTGGTTTAGTTTCCTCTTCTGCCATTATTCCATCTCCTTTTTTAGTTCTTTTTTGTTCATTAAATAATGAAAATCAGTGTCTAAGATTAGTGCAATGTTCAGTGTTATTAGCTGTCGCGGGTGCAGCTGCATTGCAGTTGTAGGCCATGGTAACTGAACAATCTAGTAAACTGTGAGATTGTATGCCATGAATAAGAAAAAGAAAAGTATCCCTAAAAGGATGATTATGAAGCCTAAAAAGTCTTTATTCATAAAAAAACCACCCAATATGTTTGGAAAAGTGGGGGGATAATAGGGCCTTTTTTGACGTGAAAGAGAAAAATTAGATTAAATACCTATAAGAGGGGGGGGTATTATTGTTTATTTTAAAAGTCCTTGTTTTTTTTTAACTTTTATTTATTCGTTTTTTTCTCATTCACTATGCCAAGGCCCCACCAATCCCCCCTTAGAGGTGTGTACCAAATCGCCTAGGAAAGCACTTTTTTCATCAAATAAATGATGAACATAAAAAAAGTTATTCAATGTAATCTCCATAATCACAGCGGTCTGTTTCGTAGGGTGTATAAGTGGCATCAATATCAGCGTAATCGTACCGGTTACCCATGGGATAATTCACCCATCTAGCTGGAGGGATCCACTGTGGAGGCCCCGATAACACCAGGCCACAATCATCACAGAAAATCTCATCATGTTTCTTATCATAAGTAACAGCCTGACCCCCACACTTAGGGCAACCTGTGACTTTCTTTTTTTCTTTTTTCTTTTCAACACGATAATAAGCAAGATACAATGGATTTCCATAAAGAATAAGGTGGCCCTGGCTGCATTCTCTTTTAATTCCTTTTTTGAAAAGTTTTCGTGACTTAGGGTTAAACTGATCTAAACATTCAGGACAGTAGCCATCACGGACCAGCTGCAACCATTCAGGATCCTCTGCAAATTTTACCAGTTTATACAACCCCTCCAATAGTTTGCCGTTATCACTATAATAACATGGCAAACATGACCGAAGGAAGAAGAAAGGTTTAAAATTAAAAATAAGAGTTATAATTAAGAATTATCATATCGTTTGATTCTACCAGTGAGGGCCATTTTCTCCTGGAAAAACCTACCTAATTTAGTAACAATGTTAGCATAAATTTCTTCTGTCAAACCCAGGTCCCGGGCTAACTTGTAATGTGATAATGGCCTTTTCTTAGTATTGCTGAATTTCAAATAAAAGATGATAGCCAGGGTAACAGTTTCATACTTGCATCGTGCACAAAGATCCTTAGTACGTGGTCCATGGGTGATGATCCAGATAGCCTGATTCTGGAGCTCACCAGTAACATTCAAATCTTCCATCTGTTTAAGTGCTACTCGTATTTTCTGATTTTCTCTCCATTCCTTTTTTAGATCAATAGTTCGAGGGTTAACCTCTCCAGGTTGCTTGGTTTTATACTTACCTAGCAAATATTTAATATTTCTAGATTCCCTTTTAACTTGATCCGATGTCATCATCATAATTCATCCCTATTATAAATATCAGAGCTTTAATAATTAATAATTGTAATTTAAAATATTTATAATCTTCTATTTGACGAATAAACTATTCACAGATGATGATATTTTAAAATTATTGTAGATCAAGCTATAAATTAGGAAATTGGAATTTTTATCAACCATTTTGTTCCATTTTCAGACTCAATTTCCAAAGTACCATTTATCTGTTCTGTTAAAATTTTTACCAGTGTTAAGCCTAGTGAATTTGTTTTTTCTATTCCAAAGTCTTCAGGTAAACCAATACCATCATCTTTTATACTTAACATATACATTTCATTATTTCCTCTAAAATCTACCTGTAAATTTCCATTTTCATCTGGAAATGCGTATTTTAGGGAATTTGTGAATAATTCATTGACAATTAGTCCTAAGGGGACTGCAACATCATTTTTCACTGATAAATTTTCAATATTGAGTTTTAAAGATATATTGGTTGAATGTGTGTAAGTTTTGTAGAGATTGTTACATAATCTGGTTAAATATTCTCCAAAATTTATGTTTTTTAAATCCTTAGACTTGTATAACCTCTCATGAATCATGGACATGGAATTGGCACGATCTTGGATATTTTTAAAAGCATTTAATGCTTCAGGGTCGTCAAAATAAGAGGACTGCAGATTAATCATACTTGAAACAATAGCTAAGTTGTTTTTAACTCGGTGATGTGTCTCTTTTAGTAAAATTTCTTTTTCTTCTAATGATTTTTGCAATTTTAGTTCTAGTTCTTTCCTTTTAGTAATATCAACTACAGTTCCCTCAAAAAAATCTTCTTCGGGATATAGTTTGAATGAAACCAAAGCTGTTCTAATATTCCCCATTTTATCCAAGATATGGACTTCATGATTCTCAATGAAACCTTCTTCTTCTAATTTCCTCATAATATTCTCAATTTCTTCAGGATAAGGAAATTTGACAATTGAGACATCATTCAATAGTTCTTCTTTGGTATAACCTGACAGTTCAGTTATTTTCTTGTTAACATCAAGTAATTCCATTTTATTTATTCTACAACGAAATATTCCCACACGTGCATTATAAAATAGGTCGTAATATTTTTCTTTATTTTTCTTTAAAGATTCTTCCGCACGTTTTAATTCAGTTATATCTTTAATAATAACACAAGCTTTTCCTAAGCTTTTTTCTGGTTGTTTAAGAGCACTTTTTATATGCCCTGTGAACTTTTCACCATTTTTCTTGATGAAAATCAATTCACCCTCTACATTTCCCTCTTTTTTTCTTGCTTCAAGATAAACAGATGTCCGAGAATCAGTTGCATCCACAAGATCTGATCTCTTCAAATCACACCATTCATCCTCAGTGTAACCAAAAAGTTCACAAGCTGACGGATTCGCTGATAAAACTGTCCCATCTGATAATGTTAATAATATGGCATCAGGACAGTTATTAAAAGCAAACTCATATTCTTTGTTAGTAATAACCATACGTAACCACACTCCACGAACTAACCCATAAAAATGTTTATATTCGATCTGGTTCCACTGTATATAAGTTTTTTGCCAAAATAGAGCATGATAAACCATTAAGGATCTCCATTAGAATCCCGCATTACCCCAAATTAGCACATCTCTAAGATAATTCCTTTAAATTCTTCTTTTTTGTACTGATAATCAATTGGATTATGAATTTTTTGGTAGTAAACGCACATATTCCAAGTCATTTATTATAATACCCATCAGAACACATCATTTTCTCGTAAAACCTTTTGGCCCGATCCACATGGCTACAGGTACCTCTATAATGGAAACCGGGGCATGGTTGGCAGAACCACTCACCTAAATAATAACTGACTTCATAAAATTGATGTGTGCCCTTTACAGCTAGCTGTAAAAGGACACCATCATCAAATATAACATAGATGCCTGCCAGGTCTGGATCCGTGGCATATTCGATCGGTTGAAAAACAATAATCAACCCCTATTATGGCCAAATCTCCGGAAAATATGATTAAAGAATCCTTTCAGCTGATGCAACCAATGAGAAGGAGTGGTGTCTTTGTTTTCTAAGTACCGAATCCTAGTATCTATGGCCCGTTCTGTTCGGTTGAAAATTTCAGCCATTTCTTCCTTACTGATTCCCCTGTCTTTGTAGGTTCTGAGAAGGTCATCGTCCTCTGGTGACCAGGACCTTCTATGATTCAAAGGTTTACCTTCCACGGGTGAGCGTTCCATTGCTAAGAATCTGCGGCGGCGGCCCATAGCATCAGGAGTGCGCATGTGAAACCCTTTAGCCTTTTCAAATTTGGTTTTAATATGGAATTCACTGCTAATTTGGGCATCTGTCATTCCTTTGTCAACACATTCGTTGAAGAATTTTTTTTCTTCAGGACTCCAACGTGGTCTTTTTCCCATTTTTTACACCTCTTTCTTTTTAGATTTCACAATCTCAGCAAGTAACACTTGAACTTTAGTTAAAAGGGGCCGGTTTTTGTTTTCCAGGATTTTCTTAGCACACTCTGCAACTTCTTCCTCTGAAGGGTTAAGATTATCGTCACTTGTCAGAGAAAGAGCACATTCAGCGATTAGATCCCGGGCCAGTATAGTGTGAACCTGGTCCAGTAATTGGTGGTCAGGTTTATCGTCTTCCTGGATGATTTTCTCAGCGTAATTTGCAATGTCCAGTATGGATGGGTTTTTCTTCCCTTCACTGTCCAGAAAGGTTTTGCAGTCTTCGATTAATTCTCTGGCAGCTTCATCATCAATGGCCAAATCTGCTGCTGGTTTCTTTTTAGTGGATGTGGAAATATTCATAGGAACATCAAGTTCCTTGTCACTCATCACGGTGAACAGCTTTGTAGCACGTTTATATCCTGGGTTAGGTCGTTCCCCACAATAGATCACCCCCACCTGGGCCCCAATTGGGATCCAGGCCATAGAGTCATCCAGGGTCACACCTCCAAAAAGAGCTATACGGCCATCCAAGCCAACTAGTCGGCCATTGGAATCTTTCAACTCATTGTCATCTGAAAAAATGTATTTATTGCGGTGGTAGTTGTCAGCGTCTGGAACGCATTCTAGATATTCGCCCTTGAATGATTCCCCAATTACTGTTGGCCTCCAAACACCGTCACGGCCTTTAATTTCTTTTAATCCTTCTTTTTTGTATTTTTCTTTTATTTCTCTAATTTTTCCCCGTTGTGCAGTTGTTAAAGCCATTTTTTTTACACCTCTATTTCATTAACTCTGAATTTCCCTATTCCAACATCACTAATAATTCCAAATTGGGTCAATTGTTTCAGTCCGGTTTGGAAATCTGCATCTTTTAAGGTGGTCATCTTCCGTAAACGCTGCACCGTAAAAGTCGTACCTGGTCCGGGTAAAAGTTCAAAAACTTTGTTCCCTGGAAACACTAACCTGGTTTGAACATCAACCACATGGGTTGGACGGTTCTCCCGGGCTTGGGGTTGTTCCTTGAAGAAATAGTACTCATAATCTCGGACCCCATCAGGTTGAATTAATAGTTCCCTTGAACGTAAGGCATCAACATAACTCTTATGTGTTCTTCTGTCGGTTCTGCCAAATTCCCTCCTGATAACATCTTGGATCTGTTTGAATTTGATCACTTCACCTTCTTGGAACAGATCTTCCAGGTGACTAAGTAGGGTTTGATGATTTGATTTCAGATGTTTGTGTGCAGGTCCTAGAAAATCTGTAAAGTCTAATGATTTGTTCTTGAATGGTCCGAAGTTATGTAAAGCTAGATGATTTTCTAGGGCTTCTATTAATTCTTTACCGATTATGCCTTTGGTGAAACCGTATTTAGTGCGTACAAATTTTTCAAATTCGCCAGTGACATTGTTGGGGTCGTCTACTATGTATTGGAGCTTTTTCTGGCGGTTTGTTACAGTGTCCCTTTCATGGACTTTTACAGGTTTTTGGCGAGGTTTCAGACCATCACCCCTGCAAGAAAAGTAGTAGATTCTTTGCAATTTGCAAACAAAGTAGTAGTTAAGTAGTAGTTAGAATGTAAGTAAGTAGTAGTAGAGTAGAGTAGAGTACAGTAAGGAGTAAAAAAACTGATTAAACTTTTGCCGGTAAAATCGTTTATTCCTGAAAACACTCTCTCTCCTCCGTTTTTAATTTTTTGCTTAGATACATTTTTTCAAAATGACAACGTGCACACAAATTAACTACTACATTCTTTGCAAGTCTACTGAACATACACTCCTTCCAGCTCACTTGGATTATGAACTCCACCAATCACCATCAATAATATGACAATGATTAAAAGGGCTAGGGCCTGATACCTGTACTTGGATAAAAAATTCTTCCAAACAGGCACCCTTTTAGGATATAAACTCCGTTTCATTGTGTTATACCACCTGTTCCAAGATTTTACAAAGCTTCTGAAAGTCGTGCAGTTCTAACAGATAAGATTCGGCCTCATAGGTGAATTTAACCTCTTCCTCAATCATGAATTTGCCAAGCTCTGTGAAAGACAAGAGGTCCCGGCCAGGGCCTATTTTGGCTTCCAGCAATACTTCACCTCGGTATTCCTTGATGTTCACACGATATTCCGTATCAAGGACTTCAGCTGCAGTTTCAGAAATAGGAAAAACTTGGAGGGCTTTGTTGTGTTCTGCTAGAATCAAATTGCTATTCATTTTTACAATCCCTCCTCTGCAAATGGCACATCGCAATTAGTACACGCCTGCCCTTCTCGTTGTTTTTTCATGAAACGTAGGTGATTCTCAATGTTTGCTTCTATGGTTGCGGCCATGCCCTCTTCACTTCCAGGGTCTATCCTTTCAACCCGTATCCGGACCTTGAAAATTAGCCCTTCCGGCTCATGGCAGTAAACCACATCACCGTTTCTAAGTTCGGCCCCGTGCCATTGGAGCCGTTCAATGTTTGTATCATCGAAACAACCACAAAGAGGCCAGGTTTTTGTGGTTATGGATGAAATTTCCATCCTAGGGTTTTGCTTCAACTGGTCCAGGATCATTTTCATACCATCTTTGCCGGCGAAATAATCACGCATACTAGGCCACCCCCTGGGCTACTTCACGGATTATTTTTTCAGGAACTTTGGATAGGCTGGTGTCATGGCCACATTTGTAACAGTGGAAATAGATCCACCATGTGCCATCTTCACCCGGGACCTGGATCCCATCATTGTGTGGATACATTCTGATATCGCCTTGGTGGGATCCGCAGCTGCAACCATTTTTTTTCAAAAGTTCTCTGATGTGGGTGTCATGGCAGATTTTCTCACCGATATATGGATCCAGGCCAGTGTCTCTTTCCCTGGAAGGGTACTGGATGTAGCCTGCTGGTGTTCCACACCATTTGCAGCCATGGCCACGAGGTTCTTCCACTTCCAATTCGTTTTTGTCACGGTTCATCATCCCTACAGCCCTGCACCCGGGTTCATGGGTGCGATTGTGGTTTTTATTAAAAATATAACTCATGTGGCCACCTCCGCCCGGGATGTGGATATTGCGGCTGGTTTCTGGAACTTCATCCTATGGATGACGTGGAGAAATGCCCGGGCCACATCATCTTCTATTTTGATGAATCCTGCAACGTTCTGGATTCTTTCATTGTAAAGCAGATTGCTCACGTCAACATGCTGCACAATATTCAAATCTAGAGCGTTCTTGGAGATTGCCCGTAGATCGGCCTGGGTTAAATCATCCCCCAGTTGTTTGCCTTTGTAAAAGAGCTGGAACTTGTTATCATTGCAGGTTAGAGTCAGATCCGTGCAAGTGTCCATGGTTTTAAGGTTCATCAGGACTTCTTTGACTCGGGGGTTTACCATGTCTAATCCACCACCCACCGCTGACAGATGATACTATGGTGTGCATAGTGGCCCTGTCCTCTTAAAATCATAGTTGTGTTTTTACTACGCATATTTGGAGCCCAACCCTCTGATTCGGCCCTTTCCAGTTCTCTTACAAAGGTGTTACGATCACCTTCGATTATTTTAGTTTTTAACATAGTTTTTCCTCCAAATATCCCTGTATGGGGGGTTTTGGAGGATGCAAAAAAAGAAAAACATCCTCACGAACAAAGATTGAAGATAACTTCTTCAGTTAAAAGTATACTCTAAAAAGTATACTTAAGTATACTCTTATATACTCTATTTTATATACTTTTCTATACTGGAATATACTTTATAATATACTTTTAAATAGTAATAATTATATACCTTAAAAGTACACATTAATATACATAAAAAAGCCAATATTGGAGACATGAAGATGATAAGAACATCAAAAGTTGGAAGGAAAGGTGGATCTGTGAACGTGACAATACCCCAGGCAATTGCAGATCTGTTTGAGATAAAAGAAGGCGATGTTATCAAGTGGACTGGGATTGTTGGCGATGGGACTCCAACCTTATGTGTTGAAAAGGAAGCCTCAGAATAATTTTTATTTTCGAATTTAAGGAGATTCATCATCTTTTGAACCTCCCGAAACTGTAACTATCTCCTACCTGGCCATGGCTACCTTGTTGATTTAATTCTAAAATACGATTAAAAATCCGACGATTCTCCCGAGTTAAACGCTCCCTCTCAGAATAAGGAAGATCAGGACTCCAGGTAGAATAATTCTCATCGAATTTTTCCCGTAACCTGTCTAACTCGGTTTTCACAGTGCCACCCCAACACAGTTATGTTGGGGTCGCCTTTTCAAAACAGAAAATATATTTACTTTTCCTAATACACTTTTAATTTGCAGCATCCATACCACTCCTTACAGTTTGCTATGGTGTAAGTCTGCAGTGTGAGGTTCCTGGGGGTGAACGTTTGGCGACCAATAGCCCCTGTGAATTCTCACATTTTACAATACTTACTATAGGTTTTTTTCTTAGTGATTGAGTTTAGTGGATCTCATATTAAGGGTAGAGCAGTAGAGCACTTGAGAAGTAATTCTTATATATACATGTTAATTTCTCTAACTTTTTTATAATATTAATAACAATAAATCTGAACAAACAATATTTAAGAGGGGAGTGATTAAGTGGTTTTGTATGTTAAAAAAGCAGACGATAAATTTTGGCATTGGTGTAAAAACTGTTCTAAGTATCCGGAACTAGAAGATATAAGTGAAACAATGCCGCAAAAACCAGCAAAAAATTTATGTCCAGAATGTTATGGTAAAAAAGAAGATAAAGATTGTGAAAATGGAAAATCTGATAATAAAACGGGTGTTGCAACTACAAAAGGAGTCTTTGCAAGGAGATATGGAAGATAATTAAATAATCTTAAAATTTATTTTTTTTAAATTAGATACCTTATTATTCTACTTTTTGAAGAATCAAGCTATTTTTAATAAAACTTTTAAGCCTCAAATCTTCTTAAAAGGTATTAAACTTTTTTGAATTCCTTTCTTTTTAACTCTTAAAACACTAATGATGAAAAAACTGGATCTGTATCTAAAATGATTACCTATGAAAAAAAATTTCTCATACTCACTATCAGAAATACGTGCGTTGTCCCAAACTTGTTCTATGTTTCCGGGATTTTTGCGCATCCATTCGTAAAAACCCCACTCTAAAACTTGTTGGTCATGATTATTCGTAGCTTTACAATCGCTACAATTATATTTGATACGAGGCTGGTTAGGATATTGATCTTTAACTTTAGTTTGTTCTAAACCGGACAAATCAATTTGAGTTGTGGAATCGTAATTTTTCTGTTCAGCAAAAAAAACATTATTAATTGTAGGTTTTATAATTCCTAAACTTCGTTTATCATCATTAATACCTTTTACACAACCATCAACTAAATTATGGAGAAAATCAAGCCGATGTTTTTCTTTGAAGTTTCCTACAATATCAATTTTTTTATGAAGACTATCCCATTCATGTTTTGAACCTTTAATCTTCCAGCTTTCTGTCCTATTATCATAGGGGTTCTGTTCTACTGGAACGCTGACAATATCCCATTGATGCCAAGGCATGTATAAGTGAGTGGGATATACTCTAATAAAACCCGATGTCTCTGAATATCCTGCTGTACAAACAGTTATTCTCCCGTCACGTATTTTTTCAGGACAAGCACGGCCTAAAATAATTAAATCATCTATAACTTCGGATTTAGTTCCTATAAAACCCCCTCCACTCCCCAAATCTTATAAATCTCTCCTTTTTTCAAATGATCCTGTTTCCATTATTAACCCTGCTAAAATATTTCGATGACAACTATTTATATCTTTTTCATAACACATTAAAGCGGTTTTTCCCTGAGTTTTGATCATTTCAACTAAATCAGGTATCTTATTCCCTTCTTTTTCTGTAACATTCCATTTATACCATTGTTCAAAACATTTTTGGCTTAGTCCTCCTTTAATGTAACTTTCTCTTATTACATAAGGCGCTCCCAAGTCTTTCCTAGTTAAATACTTAATTTCAGCATTCTTAAGATTCTTTCGGAGAAATTCTTCAGAAAATTCGGGTTTTTGCATGCTTTTAGTACTTTCCCTTACATCCAACAGAACATCTATTTTATTTTTCTTTAATTCTTCAATAAATGGTTCTATTTTTTTTCCTTCATAACTAACTGTAAAAATTGTATCATTTCCAAATTTACGAAGTTCTGCACGCACTTCTTCTTGGTTTAATTTTTTGTTAAGTGTTCGCTCCCTTTCAATTATAATTTCAGCGAATTTAGACTGTTTATTAGGTGGTAAACGGCTTATAATTACTGCTTGAGTTGGTGAAAGGGAATTGTTCGCAATCATTTTTCTAACAGGGCCAACAACATCTAAAGCTAACGATAACCGATTACTGACCCATTTTTTACTTCTACCTAATTTTTTAGCGATTTGTGTTTGATTTAATCCAAGTCTATCCATCATTTCTTTAATGGCATGTCCTTCCTCAATTTCTTGTAACTCTTTCCTAACAAGATTTGTTTCTATAGCAAGTAATGCAGCTTTTTCTAAGGTTGAATCAACAATATTGGCTTCTATTTCTTTCCAACCCAATTTTTTTGCCGCAGAAACCCTTTGTAAACCTGATATAAGTTCATATTCTTTATTTTCATTTAACCTAACCATTATAGGATTCCATTGCCCATATTCTTCAAGACTTCTCATCAAATCATTTATATAATCATCATCTACCTTTTCTCTTGGAGCATACCAAGGGATTGTAATATCTTTAATTTTAATTTTCACTAGTAATACCACCCAATAAAATGCTTTAATTATCTAATATTATAATTAATATCTTTACTTTTTCATTTATCCAATCTTACTAAACAATTTTCATTCATCATTAAGATCTGATTCCATACCTTTTAACTGTAA
>NZ_JARVXG010000051.1:70000-100000 GCF_029848115.1 Methanobacterium formicicum
TTAGTGGCTCTGTTTTTTTGATTAAAAACGAAACCATAAAGAGAATAGGTTTAATGGATGAGAACTATTTTTTGTACTTTGAAGAAAGTGACTGGACCCTCCGGGCAAACCAGGAAGGATTTAAAAGTTTATACATCCCCACATCCCACATATGGCACAAAGTATCAAGATCCGGTGGGGGAATATCAAATCCCATAGGATTATACTACATAACCCGTAACCGCTGGATTTTTATGAGGAAATGGGCTGGAAAAGAGGATTATTATTTCTTTTTAATTTTTCAAATTTTCGCTGCAATTATTCTACCCCTCTTTTTAAGTTTATTTTATCATAATTCTAATTTATTCACAGCATATTATGAAGGACTGTATAATGGCATAGTAACTAATGGTTAATTTAGTAAGGTGATTAATTTGGATATTTTAATTCTTCACAACACTTTTCTTCCAGATTATACTGGATCAAGTATTCGTTTATACAATCTAGTATCTAGAATTCCATATACCATCTCAGTTGTAACACCAGAAAAAATGGTAAATGGGGAATATTTCAGATTAAAAACTGAAAAAATTAATAACATTCAAATAGAGCGCGTTAAATCATTATCTCCTCCTTCAATATGGAAGATGCCAGTTTTTAGATATTTTTACCATGAAAAAAAGATATTCAATCACTGTAAAAACGAAAAGTTTGATATAATACAGGCCCGCAGTTTACCACCTTACATTGTAACCGCTTATAAATTACATGAAAAATTTAAAAAACCATTACTATTGGAACTTCATCCTCATGAAAAAGACGTTAACCAGTTTTATATGTTTTATGTAATGAATATTCTTAAAATTGCAAAAAAAGCTTCTCACACCATCACACTCACAAATTCACTTAAGAATTGGGTACAAAAAAAATATAATTTAGATTCTGAAAAGATCACTGTGATACCAAATGGAGTTGATTGCGAGAAATTTAAACCAAAAAATAAATCAAATACTGGAGAATCATTAAGGAATAAAATTGGAAACCCTGAAAAAATTGTGTTATATGCTGGCTATTTAGATCAAGTGAATGGAATGGACTTGCTGATTAAAACTATTCCCACCATTGTTAGAGAAAACCCAGAAATTTCATTTGTATTCATTGGAAATGGACCATATTATAATAAAATTAACCAGCTTTCGAAAAAAATGTCTCAAGTTAATTTATTAAAAACTGTTAACCATGAATTAATGCCTGATTATTATTTTACCTCTGATATTTTTATCATACCTCGCCCTTCAACCATTTCATCAGAATTAGTTACACCTTTAAAACTTTTAGAAGCCATGTCCATGGAAAGTGTTGTTTTAGGAAGTAATGTTGGAGGAATTAGTGAAGTAATAACGAGTGAAAAAAATGGATATTTATATGAAAAAGACGATCCTAAATCATTTTATGATTCTTTAATTGATATAATTGGAAAGAATAATAATAGAGTTGGGAAGAATGCACGAAAAACTATTTTAACAGAATATAACTGGGATAAATCTGCAAAAAAATTAAAAAACATTTATGATTCATTAATACATTAACTTAAAACAGCAGTTTAGATCATTTGAACTATGATTTTGAATGTTCATTCTCCTTTAGATAATGTCCTTATCAGAATTACGCAAAGAAATAAAGAAAATATTGAAAATAATCATGATAATATGAATGATTACAAAAGATTTGCTCAGAGAATAGGTTTAATTGGGTTTACTAACATTTTAATAGCCCTAAGCTCAATAATTCTACTACCAATTTTAACTAATAATTTAAACGTAAATGAATATGGAATTTGGATTCAAATTAGCGTTACGCTTAATTTAATGAGCGCATTAACAACACTAGGACTACCTTATACAATGGTAAGATATTTCCCTGCTTTTAAGAGTGAGGAAATCAAAGAAAGTTTTTATTCAATGGGATTTGTAATTGCCATTATTATTTTAACCGTCGCCAGTTTATTCTTTTTATTTTCAAAAAATATTTCCATAATTCTATTTGATGGTAACATCTTTATTACAAAATTATTTTCTTTAATACTTATTACTTATTGTTTAAATGCCTTTTTAACTAATTACTTTAGAGCTTTACAAAAAATAAGAAAATATTCCTTATTTACTTTAATTCAAACATATCTTATGGTAATATTAACCTATTATTTACTCAAAATAGGTTTTGGCCTTAATGGAGCAATTTACGGATTTTTAATTACTCAAATTATACTATTAATAGTCATGTTTTTATTAATTATCGCAGATATTGGGATTGGAATTCCCAAATTCAATAATATAAAAGATTATTTAAGTTTTGGCATACCCACAATTCCTGGAAACATATCTTCATGGATTGTTGATCTCAGTGATCGTTACATGATTAATATATTTTTAGGAATAAGTTTCGTAGCTTATTACTCTCCAGCATATACATTAGGGAATATCGTAACGATGATTTCAGGTCCGTTAGCCTTACTTTTACCAACAGTTTTATCTCAATATTACGAAAAAAATCAAATTGAAAAAGTTAAATCATTTTCCAAATATTCTCTTAAATATTATTTAATATTAGCTATTCCGACAGTTTTTGGATTATCTCTATTATCTAAACAAATATTATTAATACTTACAACACCTCAAATCGCTTTAAATAGTTATTTTATTACTCCATTAATATCTGTGAGTGCGCTTTTGTTTGGTATATATATTATTTTTCTTAATGGTATCTTTTTAGAAAAGAAAACTAAAATTTTAGGTTTATTATGGACCATTTCTGCAATTACGAATATTTTATTGAATGTAATTTTAATAGATTATATCGGAATTATAGGTGCTGCAATATCTACTATTATTGCTTATGGAATTGTATGTTTTTTCACAATAAAATATTCTACTAAATATCTCAATTTCAAATTTGATTTAAAATATCTACCGAAATGCATTATTTCATCTATAATTATGTCCATTATTATTGGAATTTTCAATCCAATTGGCATGATTAACGTTATAATTGTCATCATTGTTTGTATACTAATTTACACTATCAGTATAATTATTTTAAAAGTGATCACTATAGAAGAAATCAACGAAATAAAAACAATTTTATTTGGTTAAACTATTTAATACTGATTTTTATGACAACCAAAGAAAAAAATAAACGATTAAAAATTCTTTCAGTTCCAGCATGGTATCCCACAAAATTTAACCCTGTAAATGGAATTTTTATACAAGAACAGATTAAGGCTTCTAATTTATACAATGACAATTTAATTATCTATCCAAACAGTTTAGGACCACATCCAAACAGTTTTTATAATATTTCAGAAAATATCGAAGATGGTGTTAAAGTTTTTAATATTCGAACAAATTATTATTGGTTCTTTACAAAAATATTTTCTTACAAAAAAAACCCCAAAAATCTAAAAGAGGGGAATGAAAATATAATTAAAAGAAACAAAAAGATTTCAATAGTATTTACGTATTTAAATGTTATAATCAACAATACAATTTGGTTTTTCCTTGTACTAAGAATTTTGCGAAATATATTCAAAAATGATTTTAAACCTGATATTTTCCATATTCACGTTTTTACTGTTGGGGTTCCAATTGTTATTTTATCCAAATTGTTTAAAATTCCAGTAGTAGTAACTGAACATTACACTGGCTTTTCAAGAAGAAACTTGAATCGAATTGAAATGATTCTAGCTAAATATACAATGAATAATGCAGCAGCTATATTGCCTGTAAGTACTGGTTTAAAAAATCATATTGAAAATTATGGAATTAAAAATAATTTTTTCGTTGTCCCTAATGTTGTAGACACCGAAATTTTTCATCCCATTTATAAAAACTTAAAAAATGAAAAAATCAAAATGTTATTAGTTGCCAATATTACTCACCAAAAAGGTATTTATTACTTATTGCAAGCATTAAATAAGTTAAAGAAAAAAAGAAACGATTTTACTTTAGATATTGTTGGAGATGGTTGCGACAGATTAGAATATGAAGAATTAACTAAAAAATTAGGTTTAGATGAATTTGTTAAATTTCATGGTCTTAAAACAAAAAAAGAGGTTGCAATATATATGCAAAATTGCGATTTTTTTATTCAACCTAGTTTGTATGAAACTTTTGGAGTGGTTTATATTGAAGCAATGGCTTGTGGAAAACCAGTTATAGCAACTAATGTAACAGGACCTAATGAAATAATAAATGAAAATAATGGAATACTCATTCCACCTAAAAATATTAATGCAATAGTACATGCTGTCGATCAAATGTTAGACCACTATGATAATTATTCTCCAGAATGTATATCTAATTATATAAATAAAAATTTTAGTTACGAAATAGTTGGAAAGAAATTAGATGGGATATATAAGCAGATAATTAATGGTGACTAGATGGCTATTAAACCCCAAAAAAACTGGAATTCTATTGAAAAATACATAGAATATTTAAGACACTTTAAAGCATATCAATTTGCGAAAGATTACATTAAAAATAAAAACATTCTTGAGGTAGGATGCGGTAATGGATATGGAACACATTACTTAGCAAGCTATGCTAAAAAGATATCTGCAATTGATATTTCAGAACAAAATATCCAATATTGTAAAGAAAATTATTCAAAAAGTAATATCGAATATATAATGGGTAATGGAATTGATTTGCCTTTTGAAAAAAATACATTTGATACGATAATTTCTTTTCAAGTTATTGAACATATTAGTCCTAAATTAGTCCATCTATATCTTAAAGAAATAAAAAGAGTTTTAAAAGAAGATGGCATTTTTATTTTAACAACTCCTAATAAAAAATTACGTCTATTACCATTTCAGAAACCTTGGAATCCTGAACATATGATTGAATACAATAATAAAGAGATTGAAAAATTAGTTAAACCTTATTTTGATGAAACAAAAATCTATGGCCTATGTGCTTCTGAAGACATTTTTTCCATAGAGTACAATAGAGTTAAACAATCTTATTTAAGAATATTTCTTATAAATCCAGCAGTTTCAATTTTTAAAAAGTTTAAGTTTATTAAAGGATCGGAAATGAAGAAAAATAAATATAACTTGTCCAATTTTACTTTAAATAAATATTCAATGGATGATTTGAAAATTGATTATAATTGTCCGCCTAAATCTTTAGATATAATAGCATTATGCAAAAAAACAAGACAATAATAATATAGGACTTTTTAAAAGCCAAAAATTCCAATTTTTCCAAACCCACAAATTAGTCAGAACTATTGATTAATCTCCATGTTCATAATAACTTTATGTAGAATTTAATAACTTAACAACTTAATTCTAAATTTTCCAATTAGAGATACGAGTTTAAATAATTTCAAGATATTTCGTATTTCTTTTGCACGCATATTCCAAGAATTCTTTTTTAGAAATTCTATGCGCTCATCATTAGAATATTTCCTCTCAAATCCATTAATTACCATATTGTTTAATAAGTCCAATAAGTCTTCTGTTGTTGAATAAAAATATAAAAATTTAGAAAAATATTCCAATTCTTTGTAATATACCGAAATAATCGGTTTATTGTAATTTATGTATCCATATATCTTGCCAGGGTCTGCAGCTTTTATTTTATCGTCCACATTGAAGGGAACAATTAAACAATCAAAATCCTTAACATGGTTATAGATTTCATTGTAATTGACTGGTCCATGAAAATTGATTCTACTATCTTCCAATACCTGATCCAATTCACATGGCCCAATGAAATGGTATTCTATGTTATTTATTTCTTTTAACGTTCTTTTTATCTTTGTAAAATCTATCCATTTCGAAATAGTTCCCACATAACCTATCTTAAAAGTTTTTTCAGTTTCAATACTTCCTGATCCTTCAAAATTCAATGGTTTGGGAATTATTTCACCACTATAAGCATTTCGAATTAGGAATAGTTTATCTTCACAGTGATATGTGTCAATCAATTTATTAAAAAGATAATTGGAAGATGTAAACACTAAAGAAGAGTCATTTATTAGTTTTTCTTCTAAGTCAATTATTTTTGATTTATCCTCAAAATCAAAACCAGTTGCCAAATCCATACAATCATAAATTATTTTGCAGTTATTTTCAGGAATATAATCATACAATTGAGGATAGGTAATCCAAATAATATCTGGGTTATACTTTTTCAACAATAATCTGAAGTAAATTCGCATGTAAACCTTATTCAAATTATATATGCTATTATTTTGGTATAGTGGAAGCCTAAATGCAGGTAAAATATTTAAGTTATTATCGGTATCCGAAATAAACGGATTTTGAAAGAGATAACGTTTACTACAAAAATGGACCACAGTTACATCATAAAAATCAGATAACCCCTCGGCGATAAAATGGGGCCTTTGTTTAATCCATCTCCAATCAACATGCATGATATACAAGATTTTTTGTTTCATAAAATCACATATCATCCAATTATATTAAATCTTCAAAAACCTCAATATACCTTTTCGCAATAGTTTCCCAGTTAAAATTATGTTTAACCAAATTAAATCCATTCTTAGAGAGAATAGTTCTTAATTCTTTATCTTTAATCAACTTTTTTATCGCTTCTGATATTCCATGAACATCTTTTTCTTCAACCAGTACCCCAATTTCATTATTTGTAATTATATCCGGAATACCACCCACATTGGATCCCATAACTGGAAGCCCACAAGCCATGGCTTCCAGTAAAACAACACCCAATCCTTCGGTATTCCCCTGGGAGTCCACAATAGAGGAGAGTACAAAGAGATCAGCAGAATTGTATACCATCAAAAGTTCATCATCAGATATATTGTTCACAATTTCCACTTCATCCCCCAGTTCCAGTTCATAGATGAGTTCCTTTAATTCAGATTCTAGTGGTCCGGATCCAACTATCTTCAACCTGGCATTTGCATGTTCATCTAAAACCTGGGGCATTGCCCTTATAATATACTCGAATCCCTTTCTTTCAATCAAATAACCCACTGAAAGAATTTGGAAGATATTCTTATCCTTGTATACTTCCAGGGGTCGGAAAAAGTCAGTGTCCACTCCAAAGGGTATAACCTCAATTTTATCCCCATCCAGACCTGCTTCCAGGCAGAATTTCCTGGTGGCAGTGCTGTTGGTTATGGTCTTTGAGGAGTTATTCACCAGCCATCGAAGGGCAAAGAGCAGATGGTACCGTTTGGAAAGATGAACTTCTTCACCATGAATGGTGTTAATGTAAGGGATCCCGTAAATTTTTTTCAAAAAAATCCCGCCCAAACCATTGGGTATGGGCCATTGTACATGGATAACATCCATTTTCCTTAGCTTTAATAATGAATGAACAACGTTGAAGAAAAGGAAAGTTAAAACCTGAATTTTGACTAAAAAACCCTCTTTAACATTGTCGATCATTCCCGCTCTTCCGGAAAGTTTTTCAAACCTCTGGGGGTAGAAGTAGTGAAATCTTTGCACCTGCACCCCCTGCAGGGTGTATTCTGTTTCACCACCAGTGTAAGGAGCAAGAACATGGACCTCGTGTCCTTTCTTCACTATCTCCCTCATTAATCTATGGACAAATATGCCATGGGGGTCATCTTCAAAATCAGGGTAGGCAGAGCTGATAATTCCAATTTTCATCAATACTTATTTAACTCTCTCATATAATATAAAGTCGCCAACCTTCTTTACCAACCTATAGTTGGTTAAATTCAAGGCCCCCACCCTGGAAAAGTAGTAATCCGCATGATTATTATCCAACACCTGATTATAATCTTGCATATCCTGTTCTGTGAAATTATAATCCTTGGCACCAGTGTAGATGGTTTGATTGCACCTGAATATGGGCATTTTACCCACATCCATCCGGAGGTGCCAGGCAGTGTAGGGCCAGAAATCAGAGTAGATCACCTTGTTTTTATAATCAGGGTCATGATGTTCCAGCCAGGAACATATTACTGCTGAATTTTCATTCATTTCCTTTAAGTGGACATTGGTTGCAGATATAACTGGCATATAAGCCAGCTGAAGTAATAGTTAGGGTTATTAAGATTGAACTGAATAAGATGTGGGCCAGGTTCTTGTCCCTTATTTTTAGGTTAAACTGAGATGTGGCGAGTTTAAATCCCCGGATAAGGAAGTAGGTTAAGGGGGGAATCATTACTATGACATATCTGAAGTCTTTTATGGCATATGCACTGTGAAATATGAAAAAAGCCATGAGCCAGGAAAGAAATAGAAAATCAAAGTCCATATCTCTTATTTTATATTTTTGGAGCAAATTGTATGCAAGGAATAAAAAGGAGAAGAATATCACTTCACTGACAAGGTAATGAATTCTGTCAAAGGTCAAACCAAAAATTATTAAGATGAACACTGCCAAAAACAATTTTTTTCTTAGTAAGCACTGATTGTGCCCATTTATCCTTTAAAAATTGTTTAGAGCTCTTTTTCTGTTTATTTAGTTTAAACCCTCTTATTAAAAATAAAATTAACCCTAAAATAATTACTAGAATAAGAGCCATCCCTTCAAACCAGGTGGCAAATAGCATCAACTTAAAGTAGTACAAAATATCAGGGTTATAACTCAGGATCATTGAGGAAGCGGTTTCCGATGAAATTGAACTTGTTTTAAAGAAATTTGCTAAAGAAATAAAAGTATTCCCCAATTCCACCTGATACAAATGGAAAATGAGGAAAGGAATCATGATAGAGATGCCTACTCCTACAAAAATGTCCTTCCAGGGTTTAAAAGTATCCCTATTGATTAAAATGTAAAGTGACACTGGGAATATGAATAAAGCTGTTGAATAACGGGTGAAAAATGCCAGGGTTAGCAGGGGAAAGGCTATATAAAACATTCGAGTGTTCTTTTTAACGGCCAGAACTGTGAATAACAAACCCCAGATGGCTATACAAACACTGGGAATGTCGGTTAAACCTTCAGTGGCAAAGGTGAGTACTATGGGGTAAGTAACGAATAGTAATGTTCCCAGTAAACTGCTGAAAACATCAAAACGAAGTTTAAAAAGCAAGTATAAGCCAATGGAACCGAAAACAAATATTAATCCGTCAATGCACATGATGGGCCAGGTAATCAAGGTTTTTTCAAGATATAATGACCCTAAAATGGACATCAGTGGGGGTCTCAGGGGATCGTAGTATCCAATATCATTACCCGCATAGAAAGCAGCATTGGCCAGTAAGTCATAAGTATCCCAGATCGGCCCAATATCCGAATGTACCCGGAAACAGCAGTAGGTAATACATCCCACCATTAAGGTTAGAAATAGTAAACCTAAGATGTTGGATGGATGAATAAATTTGGAATTATCTAAGTTAACCACAAAACCCCCATCATACAATCAAGATGTAATTTAATATGATGTTACAAAAATACTTATAAATATTTTTTGCTATTTACCGGGGAAATACAAAAAATAAGATAGTAAGAAAAGAAGCAAAATAAGGTATTGTCACTCGACAACTAATCTCTTTTGTAGAGTGTTACTGAGCCAAACTGTTTAATAGGCTTGTAATTGTAGAAATTCAGTCCTTTTCTCATTGAAAAGTAATATTCTGCATTATGAGATTCCAATTCACTGTTGTAAGCAATTATATCCTGTTGTGTGAAGTTATAGTCCTTGGCCCCACAGTAGAGCACTTCACCATCCCTGAATATGGGCATTTTACTAATATTCATGCGCAGATACCATCCCGAATAGGGCCAGAAATCAGAGTAGATCACCTTGTTTTTATATTCCGGATCATATTGAACAAACCAATCACTGGCAGTAATAATATCTCCATTCAGGGTTTGCAACTCGATGTTGGCTTCGTGTATGCCTGAAAACGAGGACAGCGTTGAAAATAAAACTAGGATTATTAAGAATGATGCCATGGCCAGTTGAGTGATATTATGACCCTTAAACTTAAACCCAAACTGGGACACTGCCCAGAAAAATCCCCTCATCAAGAAATAGACCGTGGAAGGGGCCATGCCCACAAAATAGCGGTAATCTTTAATTATATAGATACTGTGGAATAGGAAGAATGTCATTCCCCATGATAAGAATAGGAAATCAAGATCTAAGTCTTTAAATTCTAAAACTTTTATCCAGTCATAGAATAAATAACACAATATGAAAAATAATGTCTCCGATATAAGGTAATGGATTTTTTGGATGGTTAAAACAAATATAACCAAAACAACCAGGAGAACTATGATTTTTCCTTTATTTTCCATTAATTTGTGAATTTTATCATTATTAACACCATTTGAAATGGTTTTAATTCGAAATCTGTTAAAAATATACAGGATCATTCCCAACAAAAAGATAAAAAGGACTCCTATTGACTCTGGGCCTATTAAATAGGGTAACAGCTTGACAAAGTAGAAGAAATCAGTGTTATAGGCAAAGTGCATTCCACCGGCTGCCGATGCTCCGGAACTGGATCCGAAAAAGTCCAGGAATGGATAAATTGGACTTCCGAATTGAGCATAGAACATGAAAACTGGAATTAATAGTGCAAAGGAGATTACTATTCCGATTAGAATATCCCTTACATATTTTAGATCTTTAATCTTTTCCCAGTTAATAAGTAAATATAAGAAAATCGGGAAGATCAACAATGCCATTGAAAAGCGGGTTAAAAAGGATATCATTGCCAGGGGGAATGATAAATAGAATAACCTTGAGTCTTTCTTAACGGCCAGTACGGTGAATAGCAGCGCCCAAATGGATAGGCATACACTGGGATTATCTGTGAATCCTGCTCCAACGTAGGTGATGACAATGGGAAAAGTGGCAAAGATTAATGCTCCCAGAAAACTGGTCAAATCATCAAAGCGCAACTTGAATAATAAGTATAATCCTATGACTCCCAGAACGAATATCACACAGTCAATGGCGGCAATGGGCCACAGGGCCAGACCATCAACACTGTAGTAGATGGCAGTCAGGAATGACAGGAAGGGGGGGCGTAACAGGTCAAAGTAACCAACTCCCTTACCGGCCATTAGGGCGGCGTTGGCCATGAAATCATAGGTATCCCACACCGGACCGATGGATAGTTGTATCTGGAAACAGTTATAGGTTATGAAGCTTACAATTAAGGTTAAAGCCAGTAAAAAGATAACAGTTGAGGAATGGCTTTTTATCTTGTCAAAGAGATTATCAGAAATTCCAGTCATCATATCATGTTTAATATTCCCTTTATATAACTTTGAGTCCTTTTCATATTACCAGTAAAATCATACCACAAACCCTTTCAAATTATTCCCAAAATAGTTTCTAAAAAAAATAGTTTATTCAAAATACAAATCATCATTCATCCGGGGCACCATGGCCATCAGCACACACTGTTCGGTGTTTCCAGTGCGGTCCAGCATTCCCTGGGTGAGGTGGCTCACTGCACCTGTTTTCTGTCCTAACTTATCCACACCCGTAACCTGGTCCATTACATCCCCCACTTCCTTACCACCCAGAACCTGTTCTATGACCATGGGAGGGTATTCAAAACCAGCACTCACTCCCAGGGTGATTTTTTCTCCATCGTAGATGGCACACCACTGCAGATCCAAGTAACCGGTTATACTGTGCGGTACCTCCAGTAAACCTGATTCTATACCCACGGAAAGATCAAAATCTGGAGAAAATACGTTTTTTGCCCGGTTGATGGCTCCCTGAACTGTGACCTCCAGTCCTATGGGCTGGTCTGGCACACCAGAATCCACGTCCCGGTCTTCCACTTCCACCGCAGGGTAGATCTTCTCCAGGATATTCTGGGTGGCCTTTAACTTCACTGGATTTTTAGAAGCAACCACAATCTTCATTTATTCACCCTTTTTAATCACCGTTCCCCGGGGATCTATTTCTCCCCGGCGTATGCGGGTGGAAGATATGGGTTTACCATCCTCGGCCAGCACCATGCTTATGGTGATAATGTCCAGGGATTTCATACCTTTCTCCCGGCGTATTTCATTGATCTGGAAGGCGGTGGGCTCGGTTTCCGGACTTACCACTATGGCTTCAACAGTTTCATCATGTACCGTTACTCCGTAGGGGTCGTCCAGCCGGGATATACTGTAACCAGAACGTCCTTTGAGCAGAGAGTTCAGGTTGGACATGCGCACGTTGCAGGGCTCTATTTCCCCCTTCATTCCCCCGAACTTATCGGAGGTCACTCCTATCAGGACTTCTTTTCCCACCTGGAATGCCTTGTTTATGAGTAAGCGGTGGCCCTGGTGGAATTTATCAAAGGTTCCTCCCACTGCCACCCGGTTATATTTGGTTGAGGTCATGCTTGTTATCCTTAATTATTATGGTGAAATTACTATGAACAGGAAATTTTTTAAAAGATGTAAATGACTCCCCATCAGTTCAGGGACTCAAAATGTAGATATCTTGATTATATGGTAAACATGATAATAAACTATGCTCTTGGAACACAACGTGGTGGTGAAGGATCCCCTCCGGATAGGGCTTCGCTTCGCTTCATGCTACCCCAACCTTTACCGTAGTGCCATGTCCTCACTGGGTTTCCATATTATCTACGACTTCCTGAACCACCAGGAGGATGTTTACTGTGAGAGAGTGGTCTACCCCTATGGTAAGAGTCTGGAGACTGGTTCCCCCCTGAAGGATTTTGACGTGGTGGGCTTCTCCCTCCAGTACGAGCAGGACTACCCCCATGTACTGGAAATGCTGCGTCAAGGTGGTTTAAAGGTTCGGAGGGAAGATCGATCACCCCAGGACCCCCTGGTCATTGCCGGTGGTCCCTGTGCCAGTTCCAATCCCCTGCCCATGTCCCAGTTCGTGGACCTGTTCCTGGTGGGTGATGGTGAAGTAATTCTACCACAACTTCTGGAGAAAATAGCCCAGATGGATAACCCCCGCCAGGATATGGATGCTTTACTGGACTTGGAGGGGGTTTATATCCCTGGTAACAAAGTGAAACTGGTTCAGGTGGAGGATATGAATGATGCCTGGCGCCCGGTGAAACAGGTTTACCCGGAAACAGATAACCCGGACCTGATCCCGGCTTTTGGAAGGTCATTTCTCCTGGAGGTTTCCAGGGGTTGTGCCCGGGGTTGTCGTTTCTGCATGGCAGGCTGCATGTACCGGCCCCGCAGGGAAGTGGACCTTAAAACTCTTTTAAAAACAGCTGAAAAGGGGAGAAAATCCACTGGCCTGAATAAGATTGCCCTCATTGGTGGTGCTGTTTCTGATTACTCCCAGATCGAAAAATTGTGCCGTGAACTCCTCCAGAGAGAATTCCAGGTAACCACCCCCTCCCTGCGTATTGAATCCATCTCCCCTGACCTTCTGGAGAGTTTAAAGGAAAGTGGTCTCAGGACCATTACCATTGCCCCGGAATCCACCTGGAGACTCCGTAAACTGGTGAACAAACCCATCACCGACCAGGATATCCAGAGGACCATGGCGACTGCCTTTCAAATGAAGTTGAATGTTAAGCTCTATTTCCTGGTAGGACTCCCCACGGAAACACAGGAGGATCTGGAGGACTTAGTGGATCTGGTAGGGGATCTGAAAGCTATGGCACCACACCCTGATTCTCTCCGTATAAGTGTCAACCCATTCATACCAAAGCCCCACACACCATTCCAGTGGGCAGAGTTCAATCTTAAGGAGACCAAAGGCAAGGTGAAATTCCTTAAAAAACACCTGAAAAACAAACATTTTAAGGTGGAAACCCCCAACAAATCCCTGGTACAGTACATACTATCCCTGGGGGGTACTGAAATGGCGGATATAATTGAAGAATCTTCCCAGGGAAGAGTTTCCCTCTCAAAATGGAAAAAACTAACACCCCACATCAGTGGTAGCGAAACTCTCCCCTGGAAAGACATAGATGTGGGGGTAAGTGATGAATTCCTGGAAAAAGAATATGAAAAAGCCCTTAAGGGCGATTTAACACCATGGTGTGAGACTTTTGGTTGTTATGACTGTGGAGCTTGTCTTTAAATGATAATTTTCTTTTCATTACCCTAACGAACCTTGATTACCCTGAAATATTGATTTTTATATACAATTTCCCCTAGGGAATCGCCGGGCAGAGATTCATCCCATATAAAATAGTAATCAATTTGATAAAGATCCAGATCCCTCCTTAATTCCAGACTGGACTTATTTCCGGTGATTCCATAATATTGGTCATCTAAATAATATCCGAAATAATCCATTATTTCCCAATGGTCGTTGGAAGCTATGTTACCCTTAATCCCATGTGATTTTAAATCCATACTGACCATATAAGCACCGGAACATGCCCCAGAATAACTGTGCAGTAATGATATAGGGTAGAATGCCAGACACAGTATCAGTACAATGATAAGTGATACATAAATTTTTTTCATAAGATATCTTTCTTTATATAGCATATTCAAAGTATAAAATCCCAATATGATTGATAATATCAAAACAAACCATAAATATCGTTCCTCAACCAATATTATAAGATATCCACTTAGATAAATTAGCATTGTGCCTAAGATTATAACTAAGTTATTTTTGATTGACTCTTTATCCGTTTTAAAAAACAGAAATAATGCCATTATAATGGTAAAAAATGGGATAAACATGAGATTAAACGAAAGTAGTATCAAATCATAAAGGTTACCTAAAATAATCCTGATTTGATGTTGGAAATTCTGTGTTGATTTAAAGGGATTCCATTTATTTATATGGAAACAACTGGGATCATCCCATGAACTAGTTGAAAATTCATGGGGAGGTTTTATGAGCCCTTGACTAAAGATAGGGTGGCCACTAGAGTTAGGGCCAGCCAGTGCATAATTATAAGATCCCGTTGTCCCTATGGTTATGGTCCCGTATTTTTCACTGATCATTCCCACCCAAAGCCCACTAATAACTAAAAATACGGATAACCCCAATAAAAAGTTTTTTTGAATGGTTTTCCTATCCCTAGAGAATTTTTCAACATAAAAGAGATTAACGACCATAAAATGAATTAAAAAAAAGAAGAACACATAACTTTTTGCTAAAAAAGCCATAACTCCCAAAAATCCAGTTAAAATCCCCATAAGCCATGTTTTTCTATATCTTTCATCCATTAAAAAATTCATATAATATAAAAGGGTACAAACCACTAAGAAGTCCGGACTAATGTAGTTAAATGTAAAATATAACATAAAAGGCAGTAATGCTAATAATGTTATCGTCTTTTGATAATTATCCATACTCAATTTGGTTAAAATTGAAGAAATGGCTATGAATGTAAACAGACCTATAATAATACTCAATATTTTGGTTGAAATAACATTTTCTAAATTTCCAGGCCATATATAGATAAATGGTACTAAAAGCCAGGAATATAACGGACTCCAGTAACCATTAATAGCTTGGAAAATGTGTCCATTAAGATAATTCGTGGCGATATTTATGTATGATATACCATCAGAATTGATGATATATTCAAAATTAGGAAATATAATGACCGAGAATAGTAAATACAATCCTAAAACAACAATTAAGTTACTTAGTCCCCACTTCGTTGGATTAACACAAAAACCCCCATTTAATGAAATTATTCGAGTTATGGGTATAATTAATTTTAGTAATAAATAAATATTTTTATAGTATTCTGCTGAGTTAAAATTAACTAAAATTAAAAGCTTTTCATAAACTAATTTTAAATAAAAATCATTCAGAATTAACTGACCCATAACCTGATTTTCCGGATTAAAACCGCCAGTCTCCTTAAAAAGTGTACCAGAAATCTGTCCGGTGCCCGTATCCACCGGGCGAAAATTCCCCTTCCCAGTTCAATTTCCCTTTTAACTGATTTTATCTCTTCTCCCGGGGAGTATTTCACATAAATTGGAATTCCCAAGACTATAATCAGAACTCCAGTTAATATTTCGTTGAATTTACATTGGGTCATCATGTAAAGTGATATAACCACGCCCAACACCGGAATCAACCAGGGCAGATTGATACCGCCATCGTACTTCTTTTTGAGAGGGAACACCGCCAAACTGGTTATGAGGTAGCAGAATAGAAGGGTGAAAACCGATAATATGATAAGCTGGCTGATACTCCCCAATATGGAAGCAACCCCGGTAAAAATACCCTGTAATGCCAGGGCAACGTAGGGGGTCCCGTACTCGGGATGCACTCTGGCAAAAAATCCGGGTAAAAGCCCATCTCCTGCCATGGCATAGGGTATGCGGGCAGATGATAATATTCCTGCTTCATCTGAGCCTGAAATTGAAAATAATGCCCCTACTGTCAACAATATCGCACCAAATCCTCCTAAAAGTGCACTCCCCGCCAGAGATAGGGGTGCACTGCTAGTACTGAGCTCCATCCAGGGCACGGCCCCCAGAATAACCAGATTGGTGACCAGGTAGAATATAATGATCACTCCCATCCCCAGGATTATGGCCTTAGGAATGGTCTTTTTAGCATCTTTAATTTCATCAGAGGGCACAGTAACCAGTTCAAAACCCACATAGGCCCAGAATATCAGTACTAGAGCACTTCCCATCCCTCCCCAGCCCAGTGGTACCAGGGGCGTGAAGTTAGATAGAAACAATCCCGGGTTGAACAGGAAGTACACTATCCCAAAGAGGGTGAAAAGGAGGATAGGGGCCAGTTTGAGAATGGTCAAAACATCATTTAACCTACCAGCCTCTTTAACCCCATAATAATTTATCAAGGTCAAAATCAGGATAAAAAGGATTTTTACTATTACCTGCAACCACTGAGGCATGGTTGGATAAAAATATAAAAGATACGAAACGAAAGCCAGGGGAAAAACTGCTATGGCACTCCAGGATGCTATTAACAGCGCCCAACCAGCCATGAAACCGGCAAAATCTCCGAATGCTTCCTTAGCATAGGCATAAGGACCACCAACCCGCGGTAAAAGTGAAGAACACTCGGCAAAACACAGAGCAATGGTAATGGCCATTAAACCAGCAAGTAACCAAGCGAATATGGAGGAGGGTCCCAGGTAACCGGCACCGAAGGCAGCGGCAATGTAGATATCAGCCCCCACAATGGTTCCAATTACCAAGTTGACCACATCAAAAAGTCCGAGTTCCCTTTTCAGATAAGCCATAATTTCATTTATATTATCAGATAAATAAAAAAACTACTCAATAAAATAAAAATCGGCAGAGATTTTCAAACGGTAATTAACATGAAACCTGTAAAAAGAGTTCAATCCATTGATCTATCTGGAATCCGTAAAATGTTCGATATGGTGGGGGAAAATTCCATCAACCTGGCACTGGGTGAGCCCGACTTTGACACTCCCCAGTACATCCGCGACGCAGTAAAAGATGCCCTGGATGAAGGTTTCACCCACTACACGGGTAACACCGGAATACCGGAACTCCGGGAAGCCATAACCAATAAGTTACAAAGGGAAAACCACATTGAAACCTCCCCGGAACAGGTCATAGTAACGGTGGGGGCCAGCGGGGCACTTTATTCCAGTATCAACGCCCTGGTAGAAGAGAAGGATGAAGTCATAATCCCAGATCCGGGTTTTGTGGCTTACGATGCCTGTGTGAAACTCAGTGGAGGCCGATCCATACCGGCACCCCTCAGGGATGAAAATGAGTTCCAGATGAAGGCCGAAGATGTGCTGGAACTGGTAACCCCCCACACAAAGGCCATTGTAATAAATTCTCCCGGCAACCCCACAGGGGCGGTGATGGAGAAGGAAGATGTGAAGGGACTGGCTGATATTGCCCATGATCATGACCTTATGATTATCTCTGACGAGATCTACGACCAGATCATCTATGAAAAGAAGCATTACAGTCCGGCACGTTACTGTGATAAGGTTATAACCATTAATGGATTTTCCAAGACCTATGCCATGACTGGTTTCCGTATTGGATACCTGGCAGCACCCTCAGAAGTTATGGAAGATATTTTAAAAATACACCAGTACAGTGTTACCTGTGCCACTTCCATCTCCCAAAAAGCAGCACTGGCTGCATTGCAGGGACCCCAGGACAGTGTCAAAGTAATGCGTGATGAATTCAAAAGGCGCAGAGATCTGGTGGTTGGCCGGCTGCGCAGTATGGGAATAGACTGCCATCAACCCCACGGAGCATTTTACGTGTTCCCCTCGGCGGAAAACCCAGAAAAATTAGTGGAAGAGGCCCTGAAAAAGGACGTGGTTCTGGTTCCTGGTTCTTCCTTTGGTAAGTACGGGGAGGGACACTTCCGAATATCTTACGCTGCCTCCTACCAGGATCTGGAAAAATCCATGGACCAACTGGAGTCTTTGCACTGGTAAAGATAATTATAAACAGCCCGATTCTCCCCTCCAATTTTTTCTTATTAAAAATAAAATCAATAATCCTTTTTTTAATTTTACTAAAAGTTAGGCCAGCCTATCACAAATTAGATACACCTAACAATTTGTTTAAGGCAATTAGGCAATCCTAACACGTTAATTTAGGGAAAAAGATATATATGCCTGTTTTCATATTCTATAAACCCAGAGTAATGAAGGAGGTTTTAATTTTGGTAAATGAACTGGATATAGAGAACATCAAGGGCCTGGAAGAAGGGGAAGTATCACAGAAAATAAAAGAGGAAGGGTACAATGAACTTCCCTCCTCAGAAAAGAGGTCTTTTTTTACCATAGTCCTAGAAGTAATCCGGGAACCCATGTTTCTCCTCCTGATTGGCTGTGGCACCATTTACCTTATTTTAGGAGACCTTCAGGAAGCATTAATGCTTCTGGCCTTCGTTTTTGTGATAATGGGCATAACATTTTACCAGGAAAGGAAAACTGAACGCACCCTGGAAGCACTGCGGGATCTTTCCAGTCCCCGTGCCCTGGTTATAAGGGATGGTAAAGAAAAACGGATACCGGGAAGGGAAGTGGTCACCGGTGACATCATAATGCTCAAGGAGGGTGACCGGGTACCCGCAGATGGCGTGGTCCTGGACTGCAGTAACTTACTCGTAAACGAGTCCCTGCTCACCGGCGAATCTGTGCCCGTAAGGAAGGTGCAGTGCGGCGGAGTGATGGATATGCATCCCCCCGGTGGGGACGGATTACCCTCAGTCTACTCTGGAACCCTGGTGGTGCAGGGCCAGGGCGTGGCCCAGGTGGTGTCCACTGGCCTTAATACCGAAATGGGACGAATTGGAAAACGCTTGCAGACCCTGGAGACTGAGGATACCAGCCTGCAGAAGGAAACCAGGACTCTGGTACGTAACATGGCCCTGATTGGTGTGGCCCTGTGTGCCGCAGTGGTGGTAATCTATGGAATCACCAGAATGGACTGGCTCAACGGATTTTTGGCTGGTATAACCCTGGCCATGGCTATACTCCCCGAAGAGTTCCCGGTGGTTCTCACCATCTTTCTGGCCCTGGGTGCCTGGAGAATAAGCAGGAAAAACGTGCTCACCAGACGCTCCCATGCTATTCAGGCCCTGGGATCAACCACAGTACTCTGTGTGGATAAAACCGGCACACTCACCCTTAACCAGATGTCGGTGGATATGATTATGAATGGTGATGATTTTTACCAGGTTACCCGTGGTACAGACCACCTACCCGAGTCCTTCCACGAACTGGTGGAATTCAGTATACTGGCCAGTCAACGGGACCCCTTTGATCCCATGGAGAAATCCCTTAAGGAATTTGGTAACGACACACTACAGGAAACTGAACACCTCCATGAGGACTGGAAGCTCATCCGCGAATATCCCCTGTCCCAGGAATTACTGGCCATGTCCCATGTGTGGCAATCCCCGGATGGTGAAGATTACATTATTGCGGCTAAAGGAGCACCGGAGGCTGTAGCTGATCTTTGCCACATGGAATCTGCGGAACTGGAACAGTTATCCCGTAACATATCCCATATGGCCAGTGAAGGGTTGAGGATAATAGGGGTGGCCCGGGCACGGTTTAAAAAGACAGATCTCCCAGGTAAACAGCACGACTTTAACTTCCAGTTCCTGGGACTGGTGGGATTCCTGGACCCAGTTCGTGAGGAAGTGCCCCAGGCAGTAGAGGAGTGTTACCAGGCTGGTATCCGGGTGGTCATGATCACCGGAGACTATCCTGGCACCGCCCGCAACATAGCCCAGAAAATAGGCCTTAAAGACCCGGAAAGGATTATAACGGGCGATCAGTTGAATGAGATGGATGATGAGCCCCTTAAAGAACAGGTGAAGGATGTTGACATCTTCGCCCGTATGGTGCCGGAGATGAAGCTGCGCCTGGTGGAGGCCTTTAAATCCAATGGGGAAACTGTGGCCATGACTGGAGATGGTGTCAATGATGCCCCGGCCCTTAAATCTGCTCAGATCGGTATCAGTATGGGTGGCCGTGGGACGGATGTGGCCCGTGAGGCATCTTCCCTGGTTTTACTGCAGGATGACTTTTCATCCATTGTATCCAGTGTGAAAATGGGACGCCGTATCTACGACAACCTGAAGAAGGCCACGGCCTACATCTTCGCGGTGCATGTTCCCATTATTGGAATGTCCTTCCTACCGGTACTTTTCCAGTGGCCCCTGGTACTATTCCCAGTGCAGATCGTGTTCCTGGAGCTCATTATTGACCCTGCCTGTTCAATAGTCTTTGAAGCGGAAAAAGCAGAAGCTAACGCCATGAAACGTCCCCCACGCAGTTCATCGGAAACCCTTTTCAACCGGCAGAACATTGGTATGAGTATTCTCCAGGGGATCGTGGTTTTAGTGGTTGTTCTGGCCGTTTACCTGGTGGGCCTTAACCTGCAGGGGGAGTCCAGTGCCCGGACACTGAGTTACATCACCTTGATCTTCGCCAACCTGGCCCTGATACTGACCAACCGTTCCTGGTCCCGTACCATAATCCAAACTCTCCGCACCCCTAACAGTGCCCTGTGGTGGGTTTTAGGAGGCGCAGTTTTGTTTTTAGCGGCGGTTCTGTACTTCCCCCCACTGCAGCAGCTATTCAAATTCTGCCCCCTCAATCTATGGGAAATTCTGGGCTGCTTCCTGGCCGGTATGCTGAGCGTGATATGGTTTGAGGGATTGAAATGGTTCAAAAACAGGCCAAAGGATAATCTAGAACCATCCAGATAGTCCTTAAAACATAGAAGCTAAAAATTTCCCTATTCTCCTTTTTTTATTTTCCAGTGGTATCCACAATTTTTATTTTCTACTCCCCACCAATATAGTACTAGCCCAAAAAAAGTTCTACTTAAACTGGTGTTGTGAATGAAACCGGTAGATTCCTCCCTTATAAAAAAGGAAATAGATGAAGAATGCTCCCGCCTGAGAATACCCCTGGTTGGCTTTGCACCGGTGGAAAGATGGGAACATCCTCCGGAAGAACTTCCCCATGACTTCTCCACCTGGATACCCCCGGAATTCTGGCCCCAGTCCATCTACCCGGAAACCAGGACCGTGGTGGTGATTGGGCAATCTGTACCACTACCCATTCTGGAGACTGCACCTTCCATCTATTATCATGAACTCTACAACACAGTAAACACCATCCTGGATATTAAGGCCTATGAATTATCAACCTTCCTGACCATGAAGGGGCACCCTTCGGTTTTCATCCCCCGGGATGGTTACGGGGATATTGAAGTTCTCCTGGAAAAACCCCTGACCTTTTTCTCCCATAAACACGCCGCCTATCTGGCGGGTTTGGGATCATTTGGATTTAACAACGTCCTTTTAACTCCCGATTGGGGGCCCAGGATCCGTTTCACCAGTATATTCACCACCCTGGAACTGGAAGGAAATACCATTCCCGGTGATGACCTGTGCACCCACTGCCTCTCTTGCGCCCGGAACTGCCCAGTAGATGCCCTCGAGATGGAGGAAAAGGCAGATTTCCCACCACCTATGGATAAGGTAAGCTGTGCCACCCGCAGCCGAAGACTGAGAAAAGAATACCGGTCCCCCTGCGGTATCTGTATCAAGGTCTGCCCGGTGGGCCAGGACCGGGAAATATTCAAAAGAGGGAAAACATCCATGTACACCACCCGGACTGGTTTTGAGAAGTACCACCAGGCCTGGGAGCATGTGCGCCGCTACGGAAGTAAAAAACATATTCACTACAAATGATACAGCAGCAAAAAGTAAACCTTCCAGAGGATAAAAGAATACCTCCCTAAAGATAAAAGAATAGATGGAAGGACCAAATATTTATTTCAATTTAGAATTAATTTAGAGGATTTTTCATGAATTACAGATTTGCTAATCGTATGAACAAGATACCAAGGTCTTTTGTAAGGGAGATCCTGAAGGTTACCGATGACGAGGACATGATTTCCTTTGCCGGCGGATTACCCAATCCCCAGTCATTCCCAGTTGAAGCCATAAAAGATGCCACTTCTAAGGTTTTAACTCAAGATGGGGACAAAGTTTTACAGTACAGTACCACCGAAGGATACCATCGGCTAAGGGAATACATAGCCGAAAGATATCAGGGCCAGGGACTGGAGGTGGGGGTGGAGGATATCCTCATAACCAATGGTTCCCAGCAGTGCCTGGATCTGGTGGGGAAGGTCTTCCTGGACCGTGAGGATGGAGTGATCATGGAACGACCCACTTACCTGGCAGCAATACAGGCCTTTGGACTGTATGAACCAGAATTCCACCCCGTACCCCTCCTAGATGATGGGGTGGACCTCCATGCCCTGGAGACCACACTGAAGGAGGAAGATGTTAAACTCTTCTACACGGTCAGCAGCTTCCAAAACCCCACAGGAATCACCTATTCCACCAGTAAAAGGAAAAAAGTGGCGGAATTAATGGGAGAATACAACACCATACTGGTTGAGGATAATCCCTACGGTGAGATAAGGTTCATGGGAGAAGACATAGCCCCTATTAAATCGTATTTGCCTGATTCAATTCTTTTCGGGACTTTCTCCAAGATCGTCTCCCCGGGGATGAGGATGGGCTGGATTGTGGCCCCCCCAGAGATCATGGAAAAGCTCATCACTGCCAAACAGGCCTCGGATCTCCACTCCAACTACTTCACCCAAAGGGTGGTTTACCAGTATCTGCAGGATAACGATGTGGATCGACATATACAGAGCATAAGAAAACTTTACAAGTTGCAAAGGGATCAGATGGTCCAGTCCATCAGGAAGTACCTCCCTGCGGGTGTTAAACACACCTCACCCGAGGGTGGGATGTTCCTGTGGGTCACTCTACCCGAAGGTGTGTCAGCCATGGAGCTTTTCCAGCTGGCCATTGAGGAAAATGTGGCCTTTGTACCGGGAGAAACATTCTACACTGAAGATCCGGAAATAAATACCATGAGGCTGAATTTTTCCAATTCTAATGTAGAAGAAATTGCGGAAGGAATTAAAAGGTTGGGAAAAGCCATTGAAAAATTACAGGCCAATTAATTAAATGCATTGCCGGAATAGGCAATTATAAGGGTATTAGAGGAATTTTATGCCCACTTCTACCACAAAAATCATCACAAATTCCAGTTTAGACCGATACGGCCGAAGGGGCATAGTGGTGAATTTTTTCTTTATTATCCTTTCCTTACCAGTTCTCATGTCCTCAGCAGGCACAGTTTACTGGGTGAATGGATGGATCTATTTCATCCTTGTCCTGACTTATGAAATTGCCTATATTCTAATTTTAATGAAGATTAACCCCGGATTACTCAATGAACGTGGTAAATTCATTAAAGAAGGCACCAAATTCTTTGACAAAATCTATGCTGCTTCTTACTTGCCGTTAAGTTATTTGATCCTGGTCATTGCCGGGTTGGATGCCGTGCGTTATCACTGGTCAACCATGCCAGTATGGTTAACCTTCTTAGGTCTCATTACAATTTTATTTGCTTTTTACGTTTCTCTCAAGGCAATAAGTGTAAATTCCTACTTCGAATGCACCGTTCTAATCCAAAAAAACCAGAAAGTCTGCCAATCTGGCCCCTACAGTGTGGTTCGTCATCCCGGATATGCTGCGGGAATTATTTCCATTATATCCACATCCCTGATTCTTGGTTCATGGTGGAGTCTTATACCCAGTACTTTAATAGCCATTATATTGGTTATCCGTACAGCATTAGAGGATCGCACCCTACAAAATGAGTTAGCAGGATATAAAGAATACACTAAAACAACTCGCTACCGTTTACTTCCCTTAATCTGGTAATACAGATAAGTTAAAAGAAACGGATCAGAGAATCAATGGGGCAGATCATATTTAAAATGAGGAGAACTATAAAAAAATGGGGAAATGATGAAAATGTATCAGTCAACTTTCAATATTAAGGCTCAGGCACCTTTTGATTTTGATCTTAGTTGCAGGATTTTTTCCAATGGTGATAAAAGTATAAAAAAATATGCCAATAATCATTTCTGGCAGGCAGTTACCGTTGATGAGGTTACGCTGCTCCTTTATATTGAATCTGCAGGGTCGGTGGATGATCCGGAACTGGCAGTGAGTGTGGAATCAGAGGAAGAACTGTCTCCGGATATTCTTAAATCAATTCCTACAACTGTTCACCGGATTTTTAATCTGGGATTGGACCTGAAACCATTTTATGAACAGGTAAAATCCGATGATATTTTATCCCCCATTACAAACCGACTTTACGGTCTTAAAAATCCTTCCACTCCCACGCTCTTTGAGGCTCTGGTAGATTCCATTCTGGAACAGCAGATATCCTTGATTGCAGCCCACAGTATAGGGAACCGTTTCATAAAACAGTTTGGTTCGTCAGTTCATCTTTATGGCCAGGATTATTATTCCTATCCCTCTCCAGAAGACTTGGCTCATTTGGATCTGGAAGAACTCCGTAAATGCGGCATGAGCTCTAGAAAGGCGGAGTATATTCATGACATCTCATTGGACATAGTCCATAGGGATTTAGATTTAGAACATATCCGGAAAATGAGTAGTACCACTGAAATGATAGAAACACTGACCTCTATTAGGGGTGTTGGGCTGTGGACCGCTGAAATGTCCCTTTTACGTGGTTTGGGAAGATTAGATGCTATTCCTGCAGATGACGTGGGATTGCAACGGATTATAGGCCAGTATTATCATCGGGATAATGTATCCCAGCAGGATGTCCAAGATATTGCCAGTTCATGGGGGAAATGGAAGGGAT
Source organism: Methanobacterium formicicum (assembly GCF_029848115.1). Lineage (NCBI taxonomy): Archaea > Methanobacteriati > Methanobacteriota > Methanobacteria > Methanobacteriales > Methanobacteriaceae > Methanobacterium > Methanobacterium formicicum. The sequence goes on from NZ_JARVXG010000051.1 coordinate 95,121, forward strand.
TGGCCAGTTATTATTTGATTGTGGCTGAATTAATGAAGATAAATTAGAGTAATGAAGGATGATAAAATGGAGTTAAAATATATCTGTCCCCTGATCACCGTGGAAGACCTGGAAAAATCCCGAAAATTCTATGAAGAAATCATGACCCAGGAAGTGGAGATGGATCACGGGGCGAACGTGGCCTTTAAGGGTGGTTTTGCCATCCATGACCGGGAACATTACCAGGGGCTTTTGGGAGAATCTTCACTGGTAAACACCACTACCCCTAAACTGTTTATGGAGTTATACTTCGAATCTGAGGATCTGGATGAGATATGCCAAAAATTAGAGTCAGTTAATGTTAAATTCGTCCACAAGATCCAGGAACAGCCCTGGGGGCAGAGGGTTATGCGTTTTTATGACCCGGATGGTTACATCATTGAGGTGGGTGAACCCCTGGAATTTGTGGTGCGCAGATTTGCCAGTCAGGGCCTTTCCACCGGAGAGATAGCTGAACGTTCTTCTGTACCAGTGGAATTTGTTAAAATGGTTCTAGATCAAAAATAACCCCCTAATGATGAAAATAACTCTATATCTAAAATAAAACCAATATTGGTGAAAATAAATCTAAATCAAAAATAGAGACTTACACTTGTGTACTAGTTCTTAATTAATGATAGGGCTCAGGATATGATTCCTGAAAGGAAATAAAGATTAAAAAGAGTTATGAAAATCACCAGAATCGGGATGTTTATATTTACAAGGTGAATTGCCTTTTCCTTTTTAGAGGTACGCCGGAGGAGAAGGTATAAACCTACCAGTGTGGGGAACAGTGATAGCAAAGTCAGTAACTGGAAGTTGATCTGGGGGAAGAGACTGGAAAGGGATAGTAACAGGAGTGATAGGGTACCCATAACTCCAACCAGACCTATCATTATAAAACCCTTTTTTCTCCCGTTTTTCACTATAAACGTGTTTTTATGGCCTTTCCCATCACCTTCCATGTCCGGTATTTCCACGCTTAGAATAAAGCTAGTCATAAAAATAACAAAGGGTATAGTAAAGAGAACTATTTTTAAATCTAAATATCCGCAAATTGCCACGTAACCCGCTGCCGGAAGGATAAATCCACTTAACGCCGTTGCCACTTCACCTAACCCCCGGTAAGATAGTTTCAATGGTGGGGCTGAGTAGTACCAGGCCAATAAATTTCCTAAAAGAGCAATTAAAAGGAATGTTACCGAGGAATAAATATAAGAAAAAACCACAGCCAGAGATAAGGACAATAAGATTAAGAATATTCCAAAATTTTTGGCAAAAGGCCGGAGCTCCGGATTTTGAATTAAGACGCCGCTTCCCCCGGCAAAAAGAGTGGGCTGGTTGTAGTGGTCTACCTCAAAATCCCAGTAATCATTGGTGTAGGAAACAGATAGATGGGCCAATAATAAAACTGCGTATCCCCCTAAGAACCTATCCACTGAAAATGGTGTGGTTAAAGTAACTGCCAGCAGGGCTCCAGTGCTAAAACAGAGAAAACCAAATAAAAGAAACGGTAAACGCCCAAGTTTAAGGATTAAACCTATTTTTCTTAACCAAATCGCCCTTACCCCCCTATTCCCCAAAAAATATGGTAAACTTAATTATATTTATTAATTGTATCAGAATGTTCTTATTATTTTCTCTATTTAACCACTGAAAATAAAGGACATAAAACCATTGTGAATTAAATAATAACTGTTAACGCTGAAATTCTAAGAATCTGATTTTAATAATGAAAATAAAAAAACTTACATATATGATATAAATGTGAAATGATTAAAGCGCAGGGGACGGGATTTGAACCCGCGAGATCCAAAGGATCATGGGATTAGCAGTCCCACGCCGTACCAGGCTGGGCCACCCCTGCATTGATTTAGGTATTTAAAAAAGTGGGTAATCAAAACATTGTCTAATCTAGTATTTAAAGGTTTAAGCTAGTATTTAAAGGCAGACTTTCATCCTCAATTTTTAACTAACTTGGAATTTCCAGTTAAATACTGGAATATTCAGCTGAATACCCATTAAACTGTTTGGATACTCATCTTATAAGTTTAAATGGGCGTGTTCAAGGGTGGACAGCCCTCGTGAATGCTGGTGATCCAGAATTCCAACTCCGCCCCGTTGCTCCACAAGCATCAGCTGTTTAAGGTAGAGCTGCTTCTTTCCAGACCTGACCCGTTCCCTTAGTTAAGACAGTTTATTCTGGCCCTCCAGCCAGAACTCTGCCACCACTAATCCTGCGGGACGAGGTTTCTACGTTGAGATCCTGGGCCAACACCCAGTTAAACTGCCGCCCCTTGAACTTCGACTGCACCGTATAGGGGATGTGCGCTTACAGAGGACCCCTGACCCTCCAGTCTAGCCCAGTTAATGTTGGTGATGATGGTATTTTAACCTTACGATCAAATCATCAGGGTATTTTATAAGGTAACCCTTCTTATCCCCCTAATTTCTCATCACTTATTTCAACCATCTGCATCATAGTTATAGCATGGAGTGGCTTCTCATTATAGGCGTGATGATAAGTGTCTACATGGCCTTTAACATCGCTGCCAATGATATAGGAAACTCAGTGGGAACTGCCGTAGGCAGTGGATCCCTTACCATGAGGAAGGCTCTTATTTTAGGTGCGGTGTTTGAATTTTTAGGTGCCCTTTACCTGGGAAATAACGTGATAAAAACCGTGGGTAGTGGTATAATCAGTGCCGATGTTCTGGGTTCTGCCGGGGCATTTATCATTACCCTGGCCGCTGCACTGTGGATAACCATCACCATCATTAAAAAAATACCAATATCCGGTTCTGATGCCATTATCAGCGCTGTTTTTGGCTACGGCCTGGTGAGTGTGGGGCTAAACAGTATGAATCTCAATGTACTGGGCCTTGTACTTATCAGCTGGGTTTTATCACCGTTAATAGGTATGGTCATGGGATTCGGAATTTATTATCTCCTTAAAAATGCATTTATCCGTAAAGTCAGGGATATTGGAGCGCGGGGTCGTCTGGAAAAGGTTTTCTCCTATCTTCAGATTGGTAGCTCTGCCTTTGCTGCACTTAATGTAGGGGCTATAGACATCGCCGTAGCTACCGGAGTGCTCTTTTACGCCTTTGGAGGTAGTGCAGGGTTTGACCTTAAACTCATTGGGGCCCTGGGAATTGTCATGGGGATATTGGTGGCCGGGGGTAGGATCACCGATACTGTGGGTCGAAGAATAACTGATTTAATCCCTTCAAGGGGTTTTTCAGCACAGATATCGGCTGCATCAGTTGTATTCCTATTTGCCACCCTTGGAATGCCAGTTTCACCCACCCAGACCCTGGTAGGAACAGTTATAGGAGTGGGCCTGGCCCGGGGCACTAAAACCATAAAACTGGATGTTATCAAAAACATTGCCACCACTTGGATCATTACTATTCCGGCCTGTATTGCTCTTTCCATCTTCCTGTACCTTTTAGTAAACCTACTGGTGTGAAAATTAGTGATTTAGGGATGTGAGGTCATTTAAAATTTTTAAAAGGGATTAACCGGTTATCTATTGATGTTTTAAATTTTAAGTCCCCCAATGATTTACCAACCCGTTGATAAAAATATATGATACAAATTCCAAATATTTATTAATAAATTTTTGATGATGCTAGGATTTTGTGATAATTCAGTTAGGAGGATGAGTCTATGAAAGCAGATACTGTGAAAATTGCCGAGGGTGTGTACTGGATCGGAGTGCTGGACTGGGATATCCGTGATTATCATGGTTACACCCTGAATGGAACAACATACAACGCTTTTTTAGTTTTTGGTGAGAATGAGGTTGCCTTGATAGATAACACCTATCCTGGTTCTTCGGCTCAGCTATGGGGTAGAATAGAGGATGCCTTTAATCAGGAAAACCGGGAAGTGAAGGTGGATGTGATCATCCAGAACCATATTGAAAAGGACCACAGTGGGGCCTTAACTGAGATCCATAAACGATTCCCGGAATCCCCCATTTACTGCAGCCAGGTGGCCATAAACGGTCTGAAACAGCATTATCCTGGACTGGAAGGTGCTGATTTTCGTCCAGTTAAAACCGGAGACACCCTGGAAGTGGGTGGTCGGACCCTGGCCTTCCTAGATGCCAAGATGCTCCACTGGCCAGATAGTATGTTCACCCTCCTCCTGGATGAAGGTATACTGTTCTCCAATGATGCCTTTGGCCAGCATCTCTGCTTTAGACAGAGGTTCGACCATGAGATACCAGAATACGTGTTGATGAATGCTGCCCAGAAATTCTACGCCAACCTGGTGACACCGGCCTCCATGCTGGTGGTACGTAAACTGGAAGAGGTGCAGGAACTGGGGCTGCTAGATAAGATCAAAATGATCGCACCTTCCCACGGGCAGATCTGGACAGACCCGGGTAAGATTCTCACCGCCTACACCAACTGGGCCACTGGCCAGTGCAAAGATAAGGCTACCATTATTTACGATACCATGCATTACTCCACCCGTACTATGGCCCATGCCCTGGCCGAGGGACTGATGAATGGGGGTGTGGATGTGGCCATGTATTTCATGCACACTGATGAGCGTAGTGAAATGGTTAATGATATATTGGACAGTAAAGCCTTGCTTTTAGGGATTCCCACTATTTTCAACGGACCCTACCCCTCAGCCGGGGACCTGCTTTACTACTTGGAGGGGCTGAGTTTCCAGCGCACCGGACTTAAACGACTGGCAGTTACCTTCGGATCCAAAGGATGGAGTGGTAAGGCTGTGGAAAAGGTGGCAAGTACACTGGAAAAATGTGGCTTTGAAATAATGGACAAATACGAGATAAACTACGTGCCCACCAGTGATGAACTGGATAAATGCTACCAGATAGG